>JAJYGE010000013.1 GCA_021785155.1 Planctomycetota bacterium | reverse complement strand
GTTTTCATCAGTATGGCGAGTGCCCTGTTCCACCCGTAATTACGGGTGGAACAGGGCACTAGGGGGCCTGGAATACGGCCAGCGTTTTTTCCAGGGTGCGATGGGCCAGGCGACGCATTTCACCAGCGCCGTGCGCACGAAGGCGAATACACATTCGCTTCACCGGGGTAACGGTGATGGAGGCGCGTTGTGCCAGCCACTTATTGGCCGCGATAAATTCCGGAAATTCACGTTCAAATCGTGTGTATAGCGGCAACCACAAAAGCCAGAAATCTCCGGCGGTCAACGCATCGGAGGCGTGTCGGGAAAGCAACCGAAAAACATCGGCAACCAGCGGCAATTCCTGAACTCCCGCCGCCAGATCATCCGCATTGTGGTGTATGTGCATAAACTCGGGATTGATAAAATCACGGGTATAGGAATCAAAGGCATCAGATCGCAGATGGCCCTCTAAAGCCAAGCCTGCGGCCATTCTCAGTACTTCCGCACCGGGATTTTTTATCAGTTGCTCATAGGCGACCACCACCAGACGTCGATATAAAGTATCCTGCACCGCCCGAACCGTGCATTCCAGCCACAAAGCCAGGGCGGTAGCGCGTTTGATGCCGGCGGAAATCTTCAGGGACGCGGCCACGCTGAGAGGATTGCGTAGCGCCAGAACATAGTGATCGGCACAACCGATTTCCCGGAACACCTCCTGCCAGAAAAACAACAGCCGGTTGGCGCGCGGATCCTTAAAAGCGAATAATGGGTTTGTACACAATCGCCGCGTGAACAATTCCACCGCCTGATGTTTGACGTCAGAATAACAGGGCGAGGATTCAATTTTTTCGCGTGACAACACGGGCCATTCAATGTGCCGGCCGGCCAGTTCCAAAAGCCGGATATTGATCTGCTGGGTGTGAAGGTCTTCCCAAAATCCGGTGGGATTGTTAATTCCCGGTGGCACCAGTTGGTCCCCCAGAAAAGCGCCCATAACCGGCAACGCCCGCGTGATGGCACTGGTGCCGCTGCGCGGCGTACCCAGCACGGTGATGACGGCTTTCGTTCCCACGATTCACTCCCGGACGTTAATTTCCAGACAATAACCTTCCACGAACCCCGCGGCCGGCATTAACGTCGCGGTGCCTTGTATCACGCATCAGCCACAGGAAGGTTGCAAAAACAAATGAACTTAGTCTACGCAAAGGGGGGAGCATGACAGGGCGATGCGACAGCAACTGCGGAGGACTCATAAAAACCGACCGTCTTGCAACTGGGCCGGATATGGTGCGTTGTTCATAGTAAGGCTGGTAATCGGGACTGAAGTATGACGGCGCTACCATCAAAATGTATAGTTGTGACGATAATGGTGAGCATCATCTTTGCTCTGGCTGGCTGTAACACCTACGTTGCGGGATTCCGATGGCGTGGCATTGGTGTGGTAGCCGCACCACCGCCCGGTCCCTATCCTTACGAATATTATTACGCCCCGGCATATCAGGCCTATTACTGCTATTACCCCAATTATGGGTGGGTTTATCAACCCGGACCGCCGCCGCCGGGCGCGGTTTTCTGGAACGGTCCGGCACCGCAATATTTAGTGGCTCCCGGGCCGCCGGCGGGACTTTATTTTTATTTTGATCCCATCCGGCGTGTTTATTATTATCGCGGCGCAGGTGGCCACTGGCGGTATTACCATGGCTTTCCGCCGGCTCATGCGCGCTATTGGGGCGGGCCACATCCCAGGGTGTTGCCCGCACCGCCGCGCGGAGCACCGCGTCAAGGCGCACTCGGACGCCGCGATCAGAATCGCCGATAGAAACGAAGCAGGATGCGACGGAGGAAAATAGGCCATAACCGGCATCCGTGTGAATTTTGATAATTTCGATAATGAAACCGCCTGAATAACTTAAATTTGAAATGAAAAACACGGTTGGTTGATTAAAAATGTTGAATATCAGGACATACAGTGGTCCGGCCTGTTATGATCGTCCAGTATGGTAATGTCTTATGTTTTAAGGAGTTCTCACATGATGTTCTCTTCACCGATGGTCAGGAATCGTTTGACGTTGGGAATTCTGGGAGCTGCAGCCGTTTTTGGCGGTGGCGGTATCGCATTCGCCAGTATTATCCCGGCGAATGCAATTTCCACCACCACATCCACAAACTGGGCGGGGTACGCGGATGTGGCCACGTCCGCGTCGCAATCTTTCTCCAGCGTTTCCGGGGAATGGACCATTCCGACTGTTTCATCCACATCATCGTTTGGCAGCGGCTCTTATTCGGCGTTTTGGGTTGGATTGGACGGATACAGCTCTTCCACAGTGGAGCAGATCGGCATTGGAGCCGATGTTTCCGGGGGTAGAACGCAGTATTACGCCTGGTACGAAATGTATCCCAGCGGAGCCTATGAAATTCCTTTGAGCGTGGCTCCGGGCAATGCAATTTCCGCGTCGGTCAGCTATGGCGGAAACAATCAGTACGACCTGACAATCTCGGATTTATCCACAGCGAAGAGCTACAGCACAATTCAGGACTCTTCCGCTGGACAGCGGTCTTCAGCGGAATGGATTGCTGAAGCCCCCTCCAGTAACAATGGCGTGCTGCCCCTGGCCAACTTTGGCAAGGTTACTTTTTCCGATGCCTCTGCAACGATGGATGGTGCCACCGGCTCGATAAGCTCTTTTTCCGCGGTTGCCATTGACTTGGTCGCGTCGTCAGGATTAAATGCAACAACGTCCACTTTGAATTCCACGGGCACAAGTTTTTCAGTAACCACCAGTTCCCCCGTTACGGTAAGAACCCCATTGCCACGGCCACAACGATGGCAACGGTGGCGGCGCGGAACGCTGGACACCTCATCAGTTCCTGAACCTTCCGCATTGGCCCTGTTTGCTTTGGGAGGCCTGGCTCTTGCAAGCCGGAAAATTCGACGCGTATGAAGCCGCCGTGTTTCAGTGATGGTACAGCGCGATATTCGTATGCCAGCCACATCAGCGAAATAGGCAACCGTTCATGCGCAGGCGGTTCATAAACTGTGGTGCCTCCCGCGCGGGATTACCTGTATTCGCTAGCGCGGCAGACAAGAAAAGCTGCACGACAAAAAGGTAACCGGCAAGCGGCCCGCTCGTGCATGGCTACAGGCTTTGTTCCAAATGCTTGACGGCGTGTCTTCAGCAACGGTTCACCGAAATCGCACGGAGTCATCGGTTTGCCACGATGGTTGTCCTGCCTACGACATACCAGCGACCGACTCTGGGTAAATTGCTGACCGCCAGTTCTATAGCTGCCCGGTTATGTTCGGCGGTATTCACAATTGCCACCGCCAGCCTGTATTGTCCCGCTGGCACATGCCAACGTACGGTGTTGGTGTGCACCTGCGGCTGGCCGTAGACCAGCGTGGAGAGTTTTGACCGGGACTGGTCTACCGAGACTTCATCGGGCTGTGTCCCGCCGCCATTGAACAGCGCGAAGGCAAATTTGTATTTGTGACCCCATTGTGGCGCAGCGTTGGGAAGAACCCCGACTCCGCCATTAATCCATAGCGCTTTGATGGCGTAGGGCCTGCCGACGGTCATAGCCGCGGGATACGTTATTGCGAGCGGACAGAGGCGATAGCCGCAATGGCGGGCAAACTTATAGGCGAGTTTTGATCCCACCTGTTGCCATGCGCCACCGGGCAAATTCAGCACATTGGCGTGGTATTGCAGGGCCTGCCGCACCGAAAATTTCATATACTCATGAAAATTGCTGACCCCTCGGTTTTTAAGCCATAACTGCACCAACTTGGTTGGGGCAATGGGCTTACCTGGACCGGGGTTACCGTAGCATAGCTCTGCGAATAATGGACTACGGGGGAAAATCTTCTGCATAAAACGTTCTTCATCCCGGTAAAACCACGGGCTGCCTATTCCGTCGCGGCGAAACATAATGCCGTAGTGGCCTAAAGCAACCTCTTTATCCAATTTAAGCCCGAATCCGGCGTCCATATTCGTCACCAGTAGCACATGTGGGAATGCTTTGGCATAACTGGAACACAACCAGTTGAAAACTTGTGCATTATGGCTGGCGGGAATATGGAGGTGTGACATTTCGCCCCACCATCCCAAGCCGCTGGCATCCACATAAGCCGTATCGTTCGGATTGTCGAAACGTTTACCGAAAGCGCGGAGGAAACGGGAAAAATCCGATTGAAATATTGGATCATCGGGATAGGGCGTCCATAAACCATCCACCAGATATCCCCGTGCGCCATCCTTTTTAACCCACAGGGGTGTCGCCGGTTTTGAAAAATCTTTGCTGTTTACAATGACGCGAAACGCCAGGCGCAGATGCATAGCCTTGACCCGATGGAGCCACTGTATGACGGTCTTATTGTACTGCCATGCGTATTTCCCGCGCTGCGGTTCAAAGTCGCTCCATGGGCCACGCCAATACACCGTGTTGCAGAATTTTAATTCCGCGGCCCGGCTTTTCCAGAAAGATATTGATCGATGCCGGATACCGGGATCGTAGTACACCCATCCCATGGCCGGGTTGTGCAGCACAGAGGTTTTATTAAGTGTCCCGAAAACCACTTCAGGCTGGACGCCCGGTTTAACCTCGCTTGCGAAGGTTTTATGAGCCGCACAGCCTCCTGATATTACACCCGCCAGCAGCACACTTATCCATCGAACACCTCGTCCCCGTCGGTTTGGCGGCAACACCATGTAATATTTCCCTTGGCTAGAAAAAGCGGAACCGTTCAGAGCCTTCTGGCCCGCCAGACCCCCAATGAGTCTAAACATTAAACAGTTTATATTCTCCCCCTGGGGGAAAGGCAAATAAAATTCCCGCCCAAAAAAGAATGCAGTGGGATTTCGGTACTCCGCGTGATCTGTCCGGTATAATAATGTGAGGTCGGGATAAGAAATCATATTTTGCGACGGTTTTAGACGATTTATCGGGAAGCAGCCAATGGACCTCGGAAAATGCCATTTATTTCAGATTTCCGATGTGCAATTTCAATTCACTTGGTGCAACTTGTCGCAACGACCCTTGACGTCCGCGGTGAGATTACGGCGCGTGATGCCACCATCGCAACGCTGCGACTGCAAGTCGCGGAGCGTTAAGAAAAGGTAGTGGATCTATACCCTGCCTGGCAAGTAAGGAGGCCTTTTCAAAGGTCTTAAAAAGCGGTGCCGTCATGGTTTTGAAACTTCCTCAAGGCGTGGTTGGCCCGTCGAGAGGTCGAGAGGTCACTAACTAATGGTTAAGACCTTGTCGCCGTTTTCGTCGGCGGATATAGTAACTTTGATGTATGCCACAGTGGCGGACTTGCTGAACAGGAGTGTGTGTTGAATATTCTTACAACGGGCTACGATCAATTA
>JAJYGE010000020.1 GCA_021785155.1 Planctomycetota bacterium | reverse complement strand
CGGATTAAATAACCTGAAAGCTTCTGCTTCATCCGGAGCCTCAAAGCGTTCCAATGCCGCCTCAAGTTCCGCAATGGTTTCAGGTTCATCGCACAGTGCCGCCACCGCACGATCTGCAAAGGCAGCATGGCAAGTGCCGGAAATGTCTCGCCTGCTGTCACGAATAACAAGCTTAATCTCACTCATGATTCTCCCTCATTTCAGGAATCCTTAATTCTGTGCCAACGTCGCCCGTATCCGGCTGGCGGCTTGTTCAATGACAATGCGGACTTGCTTGGGCGAATGTCCGCGTTCATCGAGAATTTCAACGGTATTGCGCCCCGCTTTTAGCCAGACGGACGGAATATAAAGCCCCATCGGCATGGTCTGATCCGGGTATAAGCCTAAATCATGGCCGTTAACAATGATGTGCCCGCTGGATAAACCCGTGTACGACACCCGCAGGACACTGTGGGCATTGTTGCCGCGCTTCCAATTGAAATAGCCCTTGTAAAACCGTGGCGGCCCACTGGGTGTGGGCGATCTGGTCACCGGCGTCCAAGCAATGTCGGATTTACCAAGGCCGACTCCGTCGTGCATGTGCCACGGCGTAATGCGATTAATCCCGTCGGCGGCGAATAACTGTACTCCGGCTGTCCCCATAATCCCGCCGGGACCGGAGTTGTTTTGCACCAGAACATCCAGATTATTAGATCCAGATTTATTCCAGTATTTTTCCAGCGCAACTTGAAATTCCTGACCGAAGCCGTAGTGGGTCAAAATTTTATGATTATTAACAAATACGGTGCCGTTATCATCGATATCAGTAAACATCACACGGGCTGCCCGCGGATTGCTGATTTCCGGCAATACCAGGTGATACCAGGCATAGCCTGCGCGGCCATGGAAATAATCCGTTCCGGTGAAAACGCTTTGCCAGCCCCTACCAGTGTAATCCGCCCGCTGAATTGTTTTTACATCGGCGGTGAAGTTGTCGGATAGGGGCTTAACCTGCCAGGTCCGCAGCGGAATTGTCCTCAGCGGAGCCTGTTCCAGCGTCACATTCCCCCAGATTCCTTTCGCCAGAACTTTATTCACGGGGCCGAGATAACTAAAAAGCTTGGTTCTGCCATGTTCGGCGGTAAAAATCGCGATCAAATTGCGCCCATTGTGCAACGTAACCGGAATGCTTCGCGCATGCGTTGTAGTAGCGCAATATTTACCATTAATAAAAACGGACGCCAAATTGGAAACGTGGCTTAGATTTAATTGACATAATCCGCCGTCGGGGCTGTTGGCCATCGCGCGATACCAGCACCACGGACTGAGAATTCCATCGGCTCCCATGGACTGCGGCTGCGCGGCCTTAGGCCAACCGGTTGGCTTGAATGTCAGTTGTGCAGGCGCGGTGATGGACGTGCTTTGCCAGTGATAAATCTGCGGCGGTGCCGGAAGTGAAGGTGTTGCATTGACTATGTTTTTCAAAGCAATCGGCTTAGGCCTTACACCATACACCAGAGCATCGGCGATGGCGTGGTCTATTGGCGTATCGGTGGAAAGGGTCCACTTGCCATGGGCTTTGCTTATTTGTCCCGCATAGGCCGGGCCGACAATCACAACTGATCCGGTCTTCGACGGAACAAACCATGTATGTTTTTCCATGGCTCGATTTTCAATAATCACTCGCAGGACATGCCAGCCGACGGTGGCCGTGGCAATGCGTGGCTTCATGCCTGATGGAAATACCGCACGGACACCGAAAACATCGCCGTTGCTTTGCCTGACTTGCTGCATAGCCCCGCCGACGTGTGCCACGCGCTCGCTGGAAAAAGAAATATCCGCACGATGTCCCGGATGGCCATACAGTACAACTGTAGTCATGTTGTTTTCATGCTGGACACCCAAAATACGGGAATAAGATGATACGATCTTCCAGGTTTTACCCAGGGTGGCATCCAGCACGACTGGGCGGATTCCCCGTTCCGCAACGCGTAATTTGGTGCCGTTTTTCATAGCGGCGGTCGCAGATTCCGAAGTATTGTTATCCAGAAACACAATGGTTCCTGCCGGTGCCTTGCGGGCCAGTACACGTACACCCTGTGCGAAGCCTTGATATTTCGCATCCGCATTGACGCTGTTTTCAAGAATGTTGGCGAAGCTGCGGGCAAAGTAATTGGCCCGTTTCATGTTGTAATAAATGGGGCGCAAATCGCCGCCCTGGCCGATGGCGGCGGAATAGTCATAACATGCCGCCAATTCATTGTCATTCCACAGCCAAAAATTGGTACTCCCCACCAGCATATAAAAGTTGTAACCTGATCCACCGAACGCGATGATCTTCCAGATGCTGCGGTTTAATTGCACCTGCTTCGGCCGAGACATGGCACCGTAACCGTGATACCACGTTCGCGAGGACCAGAATTCGGTGGTGTACCACGGGCTGGTGCGTGTGGCATCATTCCAAGGGTTATGCCCGGCCGGGTCAAAGCCATGATGCATGCCGCTGAAAAACATCGGCACTTGTATGCCCTGCTTCCGCGCCATGTTGTACAAATCCCGGAAATATTGGTTGGGCATGTCGGTCCCCCAGCCCTGCGGATCTTCATTTTCCAACTGCACCAAGATGACAGAGCCGCCTTGGTTAATCTGATTGCGTGCCACGATCGGCAGCAGGCGGTTCCAGAATTGCCGCAGCGGATTCATAAATGCCGGATCATCCTCGCGGACCAGCACGCCTTTTTCAAATGCCAGCCACAACGGATATCCGCCGTCGTCCCATTCGGCGCAATCATACGGCCCGCAACGCACCAGCGCATACATCCCCATCTTGTGAATTAATTTCAGAAATGCGTCCAGATTGGCCCGGCCATGAAAATCATAGACGCCGGGTTTGGGTTCCTGAAAATTCCAGAAGACATACGTTTGCACGGTATTGAATCCGGCCCGCTTCATTTTCAGCAGGCGGTCTTTCCACAATGCCCGCGGCACCCGCGCGTAATGAAAACTGCCCGAACAGATAAATACATGTTTGCCATGAATAGTAAAACCGCGGCCATTAATATGAATAGCACTCGCGGCGCTGCCGATGGGCTTGAACATATCGGTATTCGCTCGTGCCGATCGCGCCGGCACAAGCAAACTGCCCATCAGGATATAAGCCAACGCAATTAGCATTGCTGACCTGGATGATAAATGCTTTACTTTCATCGTTTTTCCCCGAAGTTTCGCCATACCCACAGTATATTAATCCGCTTGCGCGAATTCGGCCACCTGACCAAACATACAAAACGTTAACATGGACTTCAGTATTTGCGTCAAAAGCGGGCGCGGTTGCGACTTGACGCGGACAACTGTCACGGTGCGCCAGCGCTTTGGATTACTTCATAACCGCTTGAAATGGCGGTATGTTAAGAATCTCCTGACATCGGGCAACCGTGGCCGCGTTTTCGGCCATGGCGGCAAGTGCCCGTTGCCCTTAAAATGCCCTCGCTTGATTGCTGACAGGCCCGATCAGGAAAGTCATGGCGCATGACTGATCGGGCCGATGACAATACTGTTGAAGGAAAGCCGAGCATGAAATTGGAAATTCCCGCCAGTTGCCGTACCGAACCAATGAAGGTGCTTTTAACCGGTGCCGCCGGTTTTTTAGGATCGCACCTTGCCGAGGCGTTGGTTGAACTCGGGCATGATGTTACAGGTGTTGACTCACTGATTACCGGAGCGCGGGAAAATCTGCACGGCCTGGAAAACAATTCCCGTTTCAGACTTATTGAACATGACCTTGCCACTGGCTTGCCCTCGTCGGTTGCCTCCGGCCATTACAATCGGATTTGGCATCTGGCCAGCCCGGCCAGTCCGGTGGGGTATGTCAAGCATCAGGTTATTACCCTGAAGGTTAATGCCATGGCTACCGTTACCCTGCTGGAACTGGCGGAACGCTGTAAAGCTCGTATGTTTATTGCTTCAACCAGTGAATGTTATGGCGATCCGCTGGAGCATCCGCAGCGCGAAACCTATTGGGGACATGTTAATCCCGTGGGCATGCGCAGCATGTATGATGAGGCCAAACGCTTCATGGAAGCTGCCACCATGGCCTATCATCGTGAACGTGGCGTCGATACGCGCATCGTCCGAATTTTCAACACTTACGGCCCACGGCTGGCTATTGATGACGGGCGCGTGGTTGTGGCATTTATTAAACAATCCATGAAAGGTGAACTGCTGACCGTACAGGGCGATGGTTCGCAGACACGATCCCTTTGTTATGTGGATGATGAAATCCGTGGCTTTATCATGCTTATGGAATCGCAGCCCTATCATTTGCCGGTAAACATTGGGAATCCTGATGAAGTCACGGTCTTGCAACTGGCACAGGAAATACGCGAACTAGTGGGATCAAAAAGTGAGATTATTCACACCCCGCTGCCGCCGGATGATCCGCGCCAGCGCTGCCCGGATATCACGTTGGCAAAAAAGCTCCTGCAATGGTCACCTGCGGTTGATCGCCGTGAGGGACTTAAACGCACCATTGAGTATTATCGCCGAAAACTCAAGATCTGATGTCGGCAGCAAGTTCACCAGCGTAACGCGCCGGGCAAGATTAACTCGCCAGCCTGCGGGCCGCCCGCCGGGGCCAACCTGCGGCTATGCGGCGAGCGGGCGCTGTGCGAATCCACGATCATATGATTGCTATCCATGTGCAATACGAAGGGATCTTGTCAGTATTGGCCCGTAACTTGCACACCAGCGATGGGGTTGTTATCCGCGGCCACGCCCATCGCAATTGGTTTGGCGCTCTGGCTTGCTCGGACATCTTCATCGCGTTGGCGTGGGGTCATGGCATTGATAATGCGGCGGATACCTTCCGGCGGACGAAGTGAATTCAACGTGGCGCTGCCGCTGGCGCCGGTCTGGATCCACCAGCGGATCAATTGAATCTCGTTGGCTGTAAGCTGGTGGTGGTGGCGCGGTGGCATGTGGTGCCGCTGCCAGAGCGGAATGGCCACGCGCTGATAAAGTCTGCTGCGATCAGCATTGTAAGGAATCACCACGGGCCGTCCGTTGCTGCCGTGCCGCAGCCAATAATAAGAATCGAGCCTCAGGTGCCCCTTTTGTCGATCGCGTCCGTGACATCGCGTACAATTATCGGTGAAAATTGTCTGAATATACCTGCCATAAAAGCTGCCACCCGACCGTAAATCGGCAATTGGAATTATGCGCGGGCCCGATGCCTGATGGATGGCCATGGCTCTGTTTGACGCGGCGGCTATGGTGGTATTATTGGCGGGCTGCGGGGAAAGCTTGCGTGGTGCATAACCTACTAATAACGGTTTAAGCAGTGGCGGAGCGTACTTGCTTAAGTAGCGACTGCCAAAGGTAA
>JAJYGE010000235.1 GCA_021785155.1 Planctomycetota bacterium | reverse complement strand
GCTATCCGGGGCCTGATGCGGATGAAATATGCACAGGCCCAGCACAGCGGAATTCTCTGACATGGAGATCAAAGGCATTGCCTCTTGATTCCCCCGACCTCCCGTAGCCAGAAGCACGGATCCCACTACCTTGGCGGAATCGTGTGGTTGTTTACCCAAACTGGAATGTGACGTGGGGCCGCGAAAGACACCCTCAAGCGTTGTGCAGGGTGGAACGTGAAGTGAGCCGCCGATGAGATATCGTCCGGCCGGTACATGAACAATTCCACCTCCGCCGTGGTGCGCAGCATCAAGCGCTTTTTGAAATGCCGCAGTGTCGTCCGTTACCCCATTCCCGCGGGTGCCATATTCCCGCACGTTATGGGGAACTTGTTGTCGGCCTTGTGATCGGTCGTACGTCGGCCGCGCGTCCGCAGGAGGACCCGCCTGACCCGTCATTGCGATTCCCGTCAAAGCAGCCGTTGAAAGCAGGTTGCGCCGCGTGACCATTGGCATATCGTTATCCTCAGAAATACAATAAATGTTTAATGTACCATCACAGCCAAGTCATGGATACTGTTTAGACCGCTGTGATATAGTATACCGCATGAACTGTAACCAGCGAGCGCAACTGTTTTTTTATGGCGAAACTGTGAAACAGAATTAAAGTACTTTTTCCGTTGCCCGGTGGATCAGGTCGACAAGGCGAAGCACTTAAGGATATTCTGTCGAGCAGCCAAGGACCGATATATCGCCGGAGATAACTCAAAATGGATCTACGTGAACGCCGAATAGCACTGCTGTTTACCATGCGAACTGCTATCCAGAGGCAGGTACTGCATGGAATTTCACGGTTTGCCATGGGACTGCCGCACTGGCACTGGCGCGGCGCGCTGCCGGTGGATTCTGTTCACAAGACGCTTGCGGCATGGAAGCCGGACGGCATTATAGGTTCTATTGAAAGCCCGGAAATGATCCAATTAGTTAAGCAACTGGGAGTTCCATCGATTGATATGAGCAATTGCATGGCGAATCCCCATTGCGCCCGCATCGGGGTCGATGACGAAAAGATCGGACGCACTGCCGCGGAATATTTTATTGAGAGGGGATTCAAGTCATTTGGGTACGTTGATGGTGCCAACCTCTGGTTCTCTGAAGTGAGGGGGAGATCTTTTGCTTCGGCATTGCAGAAAGCGGGGTTTTCATGTCAGACCATCCAGATTCCCGATGCGGAAAAAGCGGCCCGCCCATCCCCATTTTGGGTCACGGATAACAGTTGCTTGAAAGCATGGCTGCGCAAATTGCCAAAACCAGTGGCGGTTTTTGCCAGTTGCGATCTTTTCGCGATGATTGTGCTTTTATGTTGCAATGAAGCGGGAATTGCCGTGCCGGATAGTGCGGCTGTTTTGGGTGTCGATAATGATGAGATACTTTGTGCCTTGGCGCGGCCATCGTTGTCAAGCATTTCGCAGCCAGCGGAAGAGATTGGATTCGCGGCTGCGGAACTTCTGGAAAAAATGATGCGGAGGCGAAGCACCCATGGAAAGTCATCGCCTGTTTTCGCCGGGGGTCGTGGTCACGCGGGCATCCACGGATATATTAAGCATCGACGACCCGGACGTTCGCGATGCCGTTCGTTTCATCCGCGAAAACATTCGCAAACCCATCAGCGTTGCGCATATAACTCAGGAAGTGGCGATTTCGCGACGGCGGCTGGAGCAGAAATTCCGCAAGTCTCTGGGGTCAACGCCTCAAGAAGAAATCCGCCGTGCCCGCGTGGAACTGGCCAAGCAGTTGCTTTCGCAAACCGACATGGCCATGCCAACGATCGCATCGCGTGCGGGTTTCGCTAACGCCGCCCGGCTTTCGATATTATTTCGGCGTTACGTGGGCACAACCCCCCGAGAATACCGCCATCGCAATCAATTCCTTGTTTAATATTTGCAGGCTCTTACGACAACGTCACCATCAGAACCTGATCGGCGTTCATCGTCAATTTCCGCCTGAACGTAATGATAGACTTCTCATTTGTCATTGATAGCGTCGCGTCAATTGATCTTCCATTCAGCGTTGCCGCCACGCGAGAAAACTTGCCGGCCGGTAATGCCAGCGTTGTGATCTTCAACTTTCCCCATCGCAGATTCAGCGAGGCTTCATGGTGCGTTGCAAGTTGTCGCAAGGAGAAGGTTCCCCAACCTTGCGCCGAGGTAAACGCGGCTTTGAAGTTCTCCGGCTTTAATCGCGGTAGAAACCCAATATGCCCCTTGGGGCCATGATATTCAAATCCGCAGATGCTGATAAATGTGCCATAACTGGCCATGGAACGGGAATAATGATCGCTGCACTCAATTTCATTGAATGGATTTCGCAGGCGCGCACTGTACCGGTCGTCGATCGCCCGGGTAACAGCGAGACCCTCCAACAAAAGGCCCTCGGAAAGCATAATGCTGGCGGCCTGATGCTCAAACCCACTCATGCACTCGTCAAAATAACCATACTGCCCGGCCGATGTGTTTCCAAAGGGATCCGGCAACCCCTTGGGATTTGTGGCCATGATCAGTCCGCCATCGCCCGCCAAGGCATAAGGGCGGCCGGCGGGATTCTTCATTCGGAACGGTCCGACGTTCAAGGTGAAATTGTATTTGTACAGGGCCTTGAGGGCGCTGACGGTTTTGGCCCGATCAAATACCCGGCTTAGCCCAATTTGCCAGGCCCATGTCTGGCCGTGCACCTGCTCGATGAACGATGATTTATATGCACCCAGCAAATGGCTGCGGCCAGGTGCCGACTTCTGGATGAAGTATTCGCCGTTAAACAATTTAGTTTCCAGGGATTTTTTGGTCCGGGCAAAGTTGCGCGTACATGCCGCCGCGAACGTATCGTCACCCATATCTGTAGCCATTCGCACCCCAGCCTGAAGTGCAGCCGCATATAACCCGCTGATCCACGCTATTTGTCCATACCATGGGGCATCCAGTGTGTTGGGCTGGGGGCCATTAATCAAGCCAGTTTTCTTATCGGTATGGTTCATCAGCCAGCCGATGGCCAGTCGCACACCGGGCCAGATTGCCTGGAGGAACGCATCATCCGCGCTCATCTGATGCTCGCGCAGAGCGCAGAGGATCATCCCCGCCTGACCATCGACGGCGGGGCCGGTACCCGGACCGCGATAGCCGATCATCCCGGTCGTCTTATCCAGAGCCGCACCAAAGTCTGTGCGCCGCCTTAAAATGCGCTCCAAATCCGGAAACAGTCGTGCGGTGGCTTGCGCGAAATGATACACATGTGTACACGTCCCGAAGCAACACCCAACTCCCTCCCACCCCCAATACAGGCCGGTACCAAAGCGGTGGCTGGTGGAGGTGGCAAGGCAAGCCGTGTTATAGGCCGTTCGGTCCAGAAACCAGTATGGCAAAGTGGAATCGTACCAGGTGTCGCGCCACAATTTAGTATCGTGGCTTAATCGTGGATATTCCCGCATAACATGATCCACCACGGCTGCGGCATCCGCGAATCGCTTGGCGTAGTAATTACCGGAGGAGGCGTCGGCGATGGGTAAATGACCGGTATTCGGAAAATGCCAAGCGATCGCAAAGGTAATCGTCTGGGATTGCCCAGGGGCCAATCGCACAGATTGAACCAAGCCGCCGATTAAGCGATGCTCCGCCGGCGCTTCAGCGCGATCGGCTTCCGGAGCGTCAAAAGGTAATTGACCAGCGAGATTAGGCTTGCCGACAGCTTTACCCAATATAGCCATCGCCATGGTGCCTAAATCCGGGTCGTTCACTTTCAGTGAATCGGCCTTCGCGCCAGGCCCCTGGTGCCCTGAATAACCGGCGGCCATTTCCATATCCAATGACGAGCTTAGAATGGTCGCATCGGAGGTTATTTTAACGGTGTTGACCCGCGAACCGGTCCTCGGCGGAACCGAAAACAAACTGCACGCATTTTGCAGAAATCCGGCCATCTCAATCGCAAGTGTCTTGTCGCCGGGATTGGTGACAGAGAATTCGCATATCGTTACCGGCAAGCTGGAATCGTCGGTATTTAGCGGTATAAAAGGCGAATAGGCTTCTAATTTTACTGTTACAGGGCAATCCGGATCGGTGTAGAAAATCTCACCCACCGGATAGTTGCCTCGGAAGGTGATGTTCTGCCAGCCACGGGCGTCCATTGGCCGATCGGTGGCGTTAAGTCGCAGTATAAAGCCCTGCTCGAATGGAGACTCAGGGTTTGCGGGCGAAACATAATTTGCCCCATTCTTTGTATTCACATCGCGCGGGTAGCCGAAGCCATTCCACGACACGTTCCGCGGTTCTATACCCTTGGGGTTCTGATTGAAGATATCCCACAGCCATAGCTTCCCGTCACCCCCCAGGTAGACCGTGCCACAGCAAAGGCCGCCCACGGGCATGCCGATAAATTGCAATTCTCCGCGACCTTTGGAGTAAACAGCCGGGTCGCCTCGCTCAAATAGTGATTTTACCCACTCGGGGCGAAGTTTTTTATCTGGTGGAATCAGCTTGGCGAAGTCGGCGTTCTCAAACGGCCCGGCCATTACCGGACGGTCATTGAGCATCGTGGCCGCGGCAATGCCGCCGGATAGCGCTGCTATGAAAGTCCGGCGTGATATACTATGGCAACCACACTCTTTTGCACCGGTGGAGCAAGGGCTATTGTTGCCGGAAATTGGTATTTTCATCGCAGATCCTAAGTTGCCAACCGAAAAAATATATCCACCTGATAAACATGCGTTTTTATGTGCGACATCGGCACCCATCCGACCGAGCCGTCATTATACATTTCGTTCGCACCCGCGGGTAAAAATTTACCCGTTGTTCCATCCCCCCAGTTGGACTGTGCTCATTGAACGGCCAAGGCATTGGACAACCCCATCGTGCCAGAAACATTAGCGAAAATCGCATTGTCTGTCACCAATATGTATCCGGGGGCGGATTGCGGATTTAAGGCCGGGTCGTGAGCAGGGTCGGCGTGACGAAATAGCATTTGCGTTCCGGACAATCCATCAAGGTTCATGGTACCATAAGTCGCACCTTTGGAATCACGCATTGCGGTATTTTCGACCAAGTGCCGCTGCTTCTTGGCCTCGTCTTCCCAGGTTACATTTTCCCCGATACAATATTTGCACATCATTGTTTAGCTCCTGTCTTCGGCGGCACATTGTGTGAAATCTTGAACATGGCGGGGGGTTGTTCCGAGATCAGGGCGGGGCCCTTACGGGGGGTGCTGACCAACACCGAAAACTTAATGGAGTAAATTTCGCCGGGGTAGGATGTAAGCCTTCTCGCCGCCACGTTCGTTTTACCCAGTGGCAATTTGTCGGAAACGCCAGCACCGGGGAATGTGCCGAATGTTTCCGGAAGTCCCACCG
>JAJYGE010000255.1 GCA_021785155.1 Planctomycetota bacterium | reverse complement strand
TTCCGATCTATTCCTATCCACCAGCCGGGCCACATGTAGAACCACCTGTTTATCAAAACCCTCACGGATAATGTCCCAGACCGATTTTTCTTCCTCCACGTAACGCAGCAAAATGGAGTCCAGCACGGGGTAAGGTGGTAGACTATCCTGATCCGTTTGATCAGGGCGTAATTCCGCGCTGGGAGGTTTGGTAATGGAGCCTTCCGGAATCGCCGGCGTTGCTCCTGCGCTTTGGCGATACGCATTGATATACCCAGCGAGTTGGTAGACCATCATTTTGGGTACATCGCTTATCACGGCCAGCCCGCCGCACATATCGCCGTAAAGTGTGCAATAACCAGTCGCTATTTCACTTTTATTGCCGGTCGTTAAAAGCAGATGACCAAACTTGTTGGATAATGCCATCAGAAGGTTGCCGCGAATGCGAGCCTGCAGGTTTTCCTCAGCCAAACCAGGCGCGGTATTTTGAAACAACGGCTGCAACGTCGCTTCCATGGCATAATGCGCGGTTTCAATGGGTAAAATGTGGAATTGAATTCCCAGGGCTTCCGCCAGTTTACGAGCGTCGTTAACGCTGTGTTCGGAACTGTAACGCGACGGCAACGCCACACCGGTGACATTCTCTGGGCCCATGGCTTCAGCCGCCAAGGCCGCCACCACGGCCGAATCAATACCACCCGAAAGCCCCAGTACCGCGGTCTTAAAGCCGCATTTATGCGCGTAATCCCGCAAACCCAATACCAATGCTGCATGGACCGAGGCTATGCCGGTGCGCGGAGGCGGGCAATCCAGTTTCACCGCCCCCGGCAGATTAAAGATTATCAAATCCTCTTCAAAATCCTTCCCCTGCGCCAACTGATTTCCCGCCGCGTCAAACGCCATTGAGCAGCCGTCAAAAATCAGTTCATCATTGGCCCCCACCTGATTGACATATATGATCGGCATATTCCACCGCCGGGCCTGATGGGAGATAAGTTTGCGGCGAAAATCATTTTTGCCCAGAGTAAACGGCGAGGCGCTGATATTGACTAGAATATTCGCCCCAGCTTTAGCCAAGGCCTCCACCGGATTAAAAGCATACAGTTGCCGCCCCACCATCTGCTCATCATTCCATAAATCTTCGCAGATAGACAAGCCGACGCGGAGCGATCCGAGCATGACCGTTTCGGCTCTGGGGCCGGGTTCAAAATATCGACTTTCATCAAAAACGTCGTATGTCGGCAGCAGGCTTTTGATGCCACGATGCATCACCACACCATCCCGCAAAACCGCAACGGCGTTGTAAAGCGTGCGGCCCGGCGGACGAGCGTTGGCCTGCGCATAGCCGACCAGGGTGGTGATTCTCCGGCTATGGGCGGCAATACGGCCCACCGCTTCTTCCATTTGCCGCAATACCGTGGGCTTCAAGAGCAAATCCCGGGGGGGATAACCGATAACGGACAACTCCGGTGTTACCAGCAGTTCCGCACCCTGGGCAACGGCTTGATCAATGGCATGAATAATACGGTGGGTATTTCCGGCAATATCACCGACAGTGGGGTTCAGTTGTGCCATGGCAATGCGCATGAATCGCAATCCTTTCCAGAACTTTCCATGTTGTATTCTATAGCGGTTTGCGGAAAGTGGCGTGTGGTGGTGGAGAAAAGCGGGGTATACGTTCAAAGTCCGCCATTTTTTAAGAGGTGTACGCCTCCAACCCCATTGCGGGCTAGTGCTTCGTCACACCAACATTTTAGGATGGCCGCCTCTGAAAGGGCACAACCTTCATAGCCAAGGTTCCTCAGCAACCCTAACATTTTGCTGTGACAGGGCACTATTTGATTCCGCCACCGCCACCTGGCGCACTTCAATACGATCCGACGCCAGATTTATTGGCAGGCACTACGGTCAGGCAGGCCCTTTCCGAGGTTACATCAATGCGTGAAATCGTATAAGATGCTTGACGAAAGGCGGTGTTTGGGCATGAATAAGAAGATATTGACCGTGCCTGATCTGATTAAGGAAGCACAGGCCTTTTCTGAAAACCAGTCCACCACACAGGAGCCTGATCTCTATGGCGTAACAGACGGGAAGGCTGTAGGCACGCTTGTCGAGCATAAATTTCATATTTTTCTCACCGCTCGCTATTCGTTTGCGCGGCCAAATTCAGCGTCAGGCATTGATTTCCCATCCATTAATGTGGACGTGAAAGTAACGAGTGTCGTGCAGCCGCAATCCTCGTCTCCATTCAAATCGGCGCGCCAGAAAATTTTCGGTTTAGGCCATCACCTGATCGTATTTGTATACGAGAAAGTGGATAACGCGCGGAAACGAACATCGAATCTTTCCTTTCGCCACACGATTTTCCTCGACCAATCCAAAACGGCAGACTTCCAGATAACCAGGGGGCTGCGGCAATTATTGGATAATAATGCGAACGAGGAGGAGTTGGCGGCCTATATTATGGACAAGAATTTGCCGGTCGATTCGACAGAATTGGCACAAATAACGTCTGAATTAATAAAGTCTCCGCCGGAACAGGGATATCTGACGATATCAAATGCTCTTCAATGGAGACTACAATACCGGAGGATAATTGATGAAGCGGGCCAAGTGGACGGAATTATCCGGGTACGGTAACGTGCGGCGAGCCAGAATATGAAAACACTGCACAAATCAGAGTTTGGTGATTTCCAGACACCAGTCGAATTGGCGCGAGAATTGTGCGAGTTTCTGCGCGCCCACGGAACCGATCCGAAATCCATTGTTGAGCCAAATTGTGGCATTGGAAATATTTTACACGCCGCCATCGCAAGTTTTCCTGGCGTGCAATACGTACTTGGGGTGGACATTAACGATCAATATGTTGCGAGGGCGAAGACGGCAATCGTGGGTACCAACGCGGATGCCACAATTGAATTTATATCCAAAAGTTTTTTCGATGTTGATTGGTGGGAGAAGGTGCGAACACTGCCCCGACCGCTATTGCTGGTAGGGAATCCGCCTTGGGTTACCAATTCCCATCTGGGAGTTCTAGGCAGCGATAATCTGCCGATGAAAACCAATTTACAGCAGGATGGAGGGCTGGCCGCCATCACCGGAAAGGCCAACTTTGATATTTCCGAATGGATGCTTTTGAAGCTGGCACAATGTCTCGGTTCCCCGGAAACATCAATGGCGATGTTGTGTAAGACATCGGTGGCGCGTAAGGTACTTATCTCCCTGTGGAAATCGGCGGCTCCAATCGCCCACGCTGAAATCGTGCTGATAGACGCGATGCGTTATTTCCACGCCGCGGTGGATGCGTGTTTGCTTCACATTAAATTCGATCCCGCGGGTACTTGCGACCACGCAAAGGTCTACAGCGGTTTCAGCACGCGGGTTGCCAAGGCTCATTGGGGGTTCAAAAACGGCATGTTATTGGCGAATGTGGATCTCTATAACAAATGGCAACCCGTTTGGAGCGGCAGAAAAACGATCTGGCGCTCAGGTATCAAGCATGACTGTTCCGCAGTCATGGAGCTTGATTCGCTAGGAGAAAACCGTTACCAAAATGGTTTCGACGAAGTTTATGAGTTGGAAGGCACTTTTATCTATCCCATGCTGAAGAGTTCTCATGTGCACAGCGGCGAATTTGACGCTAACAACCGTGTCATGCTTGTACCGCAGGAATTTGTGGGCGACGATACAGCCCGAATCGCCGACCGCGCGCCGCATACATGGGCCTATCTGCAAAAATATGCGCATTTAATGAAAAAGCGGGGCAGTGCGATCTACAAGAACCGGCCTCTATTTTCCATCTTCGGCGTAGGCCCGTATTCATTTGCACCGTGGAAGGTGGCAACGTCAGGTTTGTATAAGCGGATAAATTTTGTTACCGTCGGGAATCGCGACGGAAAGCCGTATGTTTTCGATGACACATGCTGCTTTTTGAGCTGCCAGACGCGTGCCCAGGCCCAGTTGCTCGCAACGCTTCTGAACTCCGATCCAGCGCGGGAAGCGCTGGAGTCCATGATCTTTTGGGATGCCAAACGTCCAATTACCGTGGAAATTCTGCAGCGCATTGACTTGGAAAAATTAGCTGTGATCACCGGTGCCGACAAATCGGCCATTGCCGCCGCCGCCCAGTGCGGCTATGCCAAAGGGTGGCAAAACACGCCACCGGCACCGCGCGCAAATTTATTTACCGCACTGACGCCATAATTCACTCCACCCCGCCGCCGTCTACTCCTGAATCAGCGTCCAAGATTTATCCGGGTTATATCGCGTCATGTGCCGGGCGATCATGGCGGTATCGGGGCCGAGATCTTTTTGATATACGCGGCCCTGTTGATTGACAATAAATGTCATCACGCCGGAAGCACCGTATTTTGCGGGAAATGCGACCAGTGCAAATCCGGCAATCATATTTCCGTTAATAACGTAACTGTATCGGCCTCCCGGCGCGGCGGATCCCTGTTTCGTGAGGATGCGGAAATAATAGCCGTTAAATGGGTGCGGCCCCTTGGATTTATGAACGCCCGGTGTGTAGCCCTCCGCGGCGGCCTGCGCGGCCAGCGGGCCAAATGGGCTTTCCGGCTGACCAACCGCCGCCGGCCAATATAAGCCATCCTGCGTGCCGGGCTTGCTTACCAGCCGCTGGGCATAGCGCAAAACATCCGCACCATCATGATAAGTGCTGGCATATTGCTGTTGCGCCAGCACATACGCTTCGCAGACCTTGATGGTATCAAGTTCATCGGCCCCAATGCGACGGGCTAAAATTTCCGCCTTTCCGGCTTCGGTATCAAAAAACCATTTTCCATCCGGCAGCCAGATAATAGGAATCGGGAATGGCCAATTTTTGTTGCCGATATGCACAATAGACGTATCAGCATTCTTCTTTTCGAGCCAGAACTTTTGTTTGGCATGGGCGACAAACTCTTCAAAATGGCGGTGATCCTCCACTTTATCTCCGGATTCCAGTTCCTTAATCGCGGGGCCGAAAATACGGTGCAACTCGGTGTGATTTTGTGCTTTTACCGCCGCGAGCAACGCGGCGGCGGCGGCATCATCACTGGGGAACACTTCTTGTCCGACACCAGGCTGATCCGCCGAAGCTTGTGTCATAGCCTGTCCGCCGGAAGCGGTTCCGGCACGCATGGAATTTTGGCTCTGGCATCCAGCCCCGGCCAGCATAAACAGGCCCGCCAGCAGGATGCTGGAAACGGCGCTGAAAGCCTTGGTTGATTGTATGTGCATAACCTTCTCCAAAATATACTTTCCAATATATTGATATAGTCCGTTGTTCTAGTGACGGTGATCCATG
The DNA here is from genome assembly GCA_021785155.1 of Planctomycetota bacterium. The sequence goes on along the minus strand of JAJYGE010000255.1, from coordinate 92 downwards.
GACTGTCTGCCGCGCTGACTGTCCTGTTGCATCTGCCGATTGGAATTCATTCCCCGAAACGCCGCAGGAGCTTGCCGCTGTCGCGCCGGTTG
>JAJYGE010000517.1 GCA_021785155.1 Planctomycetota bacterium | reverse complement strand
CCAGCAGACCGCCGGAAACTGGACCGGCGGCGCAGGCCGGAGTTATGCCTCCTCCATGGCCTTGATTATTCTACAGATTCCCGACCGGTATCTGCCTATATTGCAGAAGTAATTGGAGGCGCATTTGAAACAATATGTATGCACTTTAATTTCCATAGCCATCCCGGCGGCACTAGGGATTTTCTGCGGTACGGTCAGGCCGCTCATGGGTAGTGCTGATTCCGCCCATGCTGCGACCATTCCCCGCTGGCATGTGCGACTGGCCGCCATCACAAAACGGGGCGACATTGCAACCATATCTTCAGCCATCATAAAGGCCTGGACGCGGAAAGGCGAAGTTACCTTGCAGGCCGGCGGGCAGACTTTCCATCTCACGGCATCCGGACTTTTAAGCCTGCGCAGAACGGCCCACAGCGCAAAAGCAGCGACATCCGAGCCAGCGCCCTGGTGGCTGCAATTGCGCACCGGAGACCTTTTACCGGGAGAACCGCTGAGATCAAGGGCGGAAATGCTCGTATTTCATTCCATGGCCTTCGGCACGATCCAGGTACCACTGGATGACGTGGCGGCGTTATCCCGCACGAAAACAGCGGCGTATCAAACCGCGTCGGCCCATGATCATCTGCGCTTCATTAATGGGGACACACTCTCCGGTGCCATGCTGCGCTTCTCGCCGCCGGACGTCACATGGAATAGTTCGCTGGGAACCATCCATATTCCCCTTACCAGGATTCGTACCATCACCCTGGCGCAAACACTGCCTCCACCGATTCCGCACGGCCCGCTAATCCGCCTGACCGGCACGGACGGCACCGTGCTGACAACTTCCGGAATTTCCTGGCAGAAAAATCAACTGCGGCTCACACCTGTGGAACTCACCACTCTTAGCTGTGCCATGAATGCCGTGCGAAAAATTGACATTGTGGGCGGCAATATCACCTGGCTTACCACCATGACTCCCAACAGATATGTCCAGACCCCCTATGTCGGTTCAGCGTGGCCCCTGATGGAAAATAAAAATTGCGTCGGCCACGCCTTGCGGGCCGACGGTAAAGTTTTTCGGCATGGCCTGGGCGTACATGTAGCGGCAAAGTTGTCCTACGATCTGGCGGATCGTTGCGCCAGTCTTACGTTTATCCCCGCCATGGATCACTCCGCCCGGCCATGGGGTGCCGGCACAGTGAGCGTGCTGGCCGATGGGCGACGGATATTTACTTCAGATATTCTCACGCCCGGCACCGATTTGCATCCGGTGATGCTGAACGTCCATGGCGTCAAGACTCTGGAATTTCAGATTACGGGAGCCAATGTATTTGGCGTGCGCGGGCGGGTCGATTTGCTGGATGCGGCGTTGTTAAAGTAATATCTTGCTTCAAATACAGGGCAATGGCCATGGCGACATCTCCACAGTTATATCAAGCCCGATGCATCTGCGGTCAAAACCTTGAAATATCAGTTGCGCGTCTGGGCCGACATATTGTCTGCCCGATGTGCAGCCGCACACTGATTCCCATTTCTGCTACGCTGGTCGACCAGACGGATGATGTATCCCCGCGGGCCGCCACGCCCGCCGAAATCCAGCGGCCCTGCCCCTCCTGCGGCGAAATGATTCTTAAAGTAGCGCGCAAATGCCGCCACTGTGGTGAGTTTCTTGAACCTTCCGGCGACGCACGTACCACCGACCGTCTGGACGCCGGGCCTCCGTCCGATGCTGCTGATCAACCCATGAGCGATGCGGTATTTGATGTTGTCGTATCACAATGGGATAATTTCTGGCGCTATCTGACTTGTCTGATCATTCTGGTTATTGCCGCCGGCGCGTACAAATTGCCTCCGCTGCGGCCCTATGCCGGAATTATTTTCGCCGTCGTGCTGACGGTGGATGTATTTGCCGCATTTCTCATTTATTTAAGTTCCCGCAATACCCGTTGTCTTATTAATTCGGATCGCGTGGAAACGCAAAGCGGCATATTTACCAAACAAATTGACTGGATTTCCATCCGCAGCGTGACGGATGTCCAACTGCGGCAGAGCTTTCTCCAACGGTTGCTGGGCATTGGCTCGATCAATATACGCAGCAATGATCAGGTCACACCATTGATGGAAATTCATCACATTCCCCAAGCCCGAAAAGTATTTGAATACATGCAGCAACAGAGCAGCCGCAGCCACAACACCGGCCCACGACAGCCATAGAACCGGATACATGCCGCAATCCGCCAATTTCCTCGTCCACGGCGCGGGGCCAGTTGATTTGGCCAAAAATCTTGATCGCAACTGGTCCTGGCTCTCTAAAAATGGGGGTGGAGTTGCACGAAACAGGGTTAAATCGACAGGCTCCGCCGGGGACGGTGCTTGGCGTTCAATTACCAAGCAAGATTGGCATGGCAAGGGCCTTTTCGCATTGCGGTACGTGTTGGCACCATTGATATAACCGGCGGGATCTTGGCTGATCTCCCGATGTGCCGCTCCTGCGGACAATCCGGATTTCGGCTTCTGCCTCGACACACTACCAAGCGAAGGCGAATAATTTCTCGCCCGCTCATAATACAATCCCGTCACCGGATCCATCCCGACAGCCATCGGGACTTGATAGAGATTGGTCACCAGCGGCTGTGTGCCGGTTAAGCTGTTTTCACCACAATGGTACGACGACACGACGTTTTTCGAACCACGACGTAGCTGAGGTGAACGGACGGGAAATCTGGGCTGGCGATCATCATGGCATAACGACGCAACGCAATCTACGGACTTTTGAACCACAGAGGCGGCGGAGGAAAGTGGAGGACGGCCGACGGGGGTGAGATACCGATCCATCCCAGCGCGCCCGGGATAAACTCCTTTCTCAGGTTCCGCAGCTTCTTGAACTGCCAAGGCGCAAAGAGCGCCACGCCAGCGACAGGGTGCCAAGCCGCTGGATTTGCAATCCAAGATTTGTTGATTCGCCGCAACCATAAGCTCTACCGCAAAAGGCGACGTTTTCGACACGCAGATTCTAACCCTTCAACCGCAGGGTGCAGAATGAATTCGCGTTACCACGCCGGTACCAGCACCGCCGGTTCCTTATGCTCGATCACTCGCCTGTTTAACGCTCACCTGATCCACTGGGCCGCAGCACAATTTGCTCTATTGCTCGCCTCTCTACTGTCTCCTGTTCTCGGCAAAGCCGCCGCCATAATTCGATATAATCCACCCGTCTGCCAACCGCGTAATCACTCATTATCATGAATTTCAGCACCTTCACAATTCGCCGGGCTACAACACTACCATATTCTGGGCATTATAGGCCGTGAACAAGTCATAGACGCTCGTGCTGCCGTTGTTGATGGTACATCGGCACGCTATAATATTCTTGTGCAGTCAAGGTGATTGATGGTGTACGCTGTGGCGTATGAACTTATCGGAAGGGTTGCCATCGCTCGATCCGAAGCCATTTTGAAGGTAATCGACGCGCTGGCAGCACAACATACGGTGCGTAGACTCGGATGGTGGGGTGTAACCATTCCGCTGTGGAAGCTTATCTCTATAATAAACAAGGTGAAGATGATGGATATGATGATTTCCATTCCGAAACAAGTGGCCGATAAGTTGCGCGTGCGCGCCAGAGCCAGCGGCCAGCCGCTGCCTGCCTACGCTTCTAAAATCGTTGAATCTGCCGTCCAAGGACCGACGCTGGAAGAGCTTCTGGCTCCGGTGCAGGCGGATTTCGCCCGCAGCGGTATGACCGAGAAACAATTACTCAGCATGGGCCGCAAACTTTTGCACAAAGTCCGGGCGGAGAAAAGTCGTTGACATCGCCGCCAAGGGCCATCTACGATGCTATGGTCATGCTTCAATGGGCGGCTTTGCCGCCCCAAGGGCCACGCTCTCATGCCACCGTAACCGCGCTATCCACCGGACGTTTACGTCTGGCGATGAGCCTGCGGCTGCTTGATGAATTGCGGGGGCTGTTCTGCCGCCCGGAACTTCGGGCGCGACTGCCCAGTCTCACACCCGCACACACCGCAGCCATCCTTCAGAAGACATTGGAATTCGCCGACTGGTTCCCGAACGTCCCATCCAAATTTACTCTCCCGCAACATCCCAAGGATGATCATCTTTTCGACTTGGCCATTGAGTCCCAGGCGGACTATCTGGTCACATGGGAGACACGGCTGCTCAAACTCCGCGAAGCCCACACACCCGAAGCCAAACGCCTGCGACAACTGGCCCCCAACCTGACTATCCTCACTCCATCCCAACTTGTTGAAGCGCTCAAGGCTACCGCTCAACACCGGTAATAATTCCGGGTAACCAGCGATTAAAAAGAAAAACACGGTTGACCGCTTGCCCGCGCAAAAACGGCGGCCCAATGTCATCCGTTTGCTTGCCGATCATCCCAACCGCCCTTATCGCAAGTACTGTCGCTGCTACAATTTCCTTGGGCCGTTACCAGATGCGCTCCACTCCGTATTGCTCAAGTCTTGCATCCGCGCTGACGATAGCAATTTGTTCCGCCAGCGCCTGTGCCGCCAGCAGCCGGTCGAACGGATCGCGGTGATCGCGGTACGGCATTTCAATCAACGCCTCCGTATGACGTACCTCAATGGGCAAAATCTCGAATCCGTTATCATCAATCGCTCTTTTCCAAAACTCTCCGTAAGGGACCGCCAGAAGATACTTCCCCAGGCTTATTTTTATGGCTATTTCCCAATAACTTGCCGGGCTGACCCGCACCTGTGATTCCAACGCATCAATCGCGCGCCGCGCAACAACGCTCAGCCGCGCGTCATCAAGCACATACCAAAGCAGAGCGTGCGTATCCAACCAGCATTTTCACGCAATGTATTCTCCGAAGTCGCGCAAGTGCTCATCATCTTCCCGGTTTAACTTTAACAGCCCCTTACAATTTCCCGCACGCCGCACCCGATTTCCCGTTCGGGGTCGAAGACTGGCCACGGGCGAATTATTCTCCGTCAGAACTATTTCCTCATCAGAGCCAAGCGAATGAATCAATGCTGACAACTTGGCAGCCGCCTGCTCAACCGGAATGATATGCGTCATAATCGGCACCCCTTACGTTACACCGGCGACAAGGCACCGGCAGCGTCTCCCTCTATCTATAATGATAACTCATCTCTACCCGATTGATCTACCATCCGAATGCCAATCCGAAGGCAAGTTACGTTGGTTATTAGCGGCAATGCAATTCGCGGAGCCGCTCGAACCGCCATAATTCGATATAATCCACCCGTCTGCCAACTGCCCCATCATCCCTTATCATGAATATTGGCACCTTCACAACTGGCCGGTCCTTCACCCGGCGTAGGGTGTGCCCGTTTTTGTCGGGAAGTGAAAATTATGGCATAATAGAGGGCGTTCCGGCAGGAAAGCCGGTGTTTT
>JAJYGE010000547.1 GCA_021785155.1 Planctomycetota bacterium | reverse complement strand
CATCAACCAGCTTGGCTTCAACCCCCACGTCGGCAACCCCTTCTGTCGGTTGTATGTCCATACCGCAAAGGCAGTTGCTGCGCAATTGGGTTATCGCCCAGACGCCCAAAAGCCGTTTTAGCAGCCTGTCCAAGTAATCCCAGCCAATAACTCGGTCAGCGATCACATCAATCGCGTCCGACGGCCCGACGGGGAAGTACGGTAACCAACCGCCATGCCGTAACCGCTGGAAAAACCGGTAGTTTTTGGTACTGTACAAACGCTCCCCGGAAAGGCATTTTGCTTCACAGGCGTGGCTTTTGAGCAATGGAAGCCGAACCATGGCTTTAAACAAAATTTAAAAAAACAAAACCCCTGCCGCTGGTAAAAGCGGTCAGGAGTTCTGCTTTGAATCGTGAGATTCACATGCCGGTTCTAAGGCCACACCCATCAGGCGATAGCCAGTTGGGCCTGGAGGTAGAACAACTGGCTTATTTTCCACCGAGGATCGCATCCTTGGCGGCTTTGGCCACGCGGAATTTGACCTTGCGGCGGGCCGGAATTTCAATCGGTTCGCCAGTCTGCGGATTGCGCCCCATACGCTTCTTGGTGTTCACCAGAACCAGCTTGCCTAAGCCGGGGATGGTGAACTTGTTCTTGGCTTCCTTGTAAGCAAGTTGAGCCATGCAGTCCAATGCTGCAACAGCCTGCTTCTTGCTCATTTCGGATCCGGTTTCCTTGGCGACCAGTTCCGCGAGCTTCGCGGCGGTCTGAGACTTGGTGAGAGACTTGGCCATATACATCTCCTTATTATGGCGGACGGGATTGCAGGATACGGCCGGAGTTCCACCGCCGGACAAATCATCCGTCCCTGCAATACGATTAAGCAATAAAATAAGCCTTTTTTCGCAGTATGCAACTGAAAAGCGCAATTTTTTCAATTTTCTTTTTTCAAGGTACCTCCGGCCGGAACGCAAATAGATGAATCCAAACGCTCCGCCGGGTATGCTATGAGCCTCGATTTTTGGAGGTTTACCTGATGGCGCACCCGTGGACAACTCCGATTCCCACCAGAGTGTTTTTCACCAAAGGGGTAGGCCGCCACCGCTATAAAGCGCAATCTCTGGAACTTGCCTTCAGACATGCAGGTATTGAGAAGTATAATCTTGTACAAGTATCAGGTATCTTCCCGGCCCGCTGCAAGATCATTCCGGTTACCGAGGGAATCCGGGAACTCTCTCCCGGGCAGGTTGCTTTTGGTGTTGTCAGTGAATCAAGCAGCGATGAACCCAACCGCCTGCTGTGCGCCGGGATCGGTGTGGCACTGCCTATACGCGATCAATACGGCTATATCAGCGAACATCATGGCTTCGGCATGACGGAAGAAAAAATCGGTGATTATGTTGAGGATATGGCCGCCACCATGCTGGCCACCACGCTGGGAATTGAATTTGATCCGCAATACAACTATGACGAACGCAAGGAAATTTACCGTATGAGCGGCAATATCGTCCGCACCCGAAATATTGTGCAGACCGCCGAGGGGGATAAAAATGGCCTATGGAACAGTGTTGTGGCGGCGGCGGTATTTCTGATGTAATGCGGCGGAAAATAGATGAAAGCTGATAGCTGAAATGTCAGATTTCCAAGCGGCATGATTCGTCATTAATTTCAGATCGAAGCGTTCACCTGTGACGTTCGCGCATCCTTTGATTATTGCCCGCTGGAGTTGGATTGATTTCCCACAATGGCATTAACAAATATTTCCTGTATGGCGGTTCCAAGATTTTTGAAAACCACCGGGGTTGTGGTTGGATGCGCCCAAGTCCCGGCAACCTGCACAGAGCTGACACTGGATTCCAGAGCGTTAAGAATGGCCTTGGCCTGCGGGATAAATGGGATATGGAGATTCTTGAATGGCCGCACCGTGCCGATGACATAACCTTTCAATGTGCTGTCGGGCAATTTCCAGATATTATCCAGTTCGCCCGCCCCCAGAATCTCCACGCCTCGATCAAAATAATGCAAATAGGTAATTTGGGCATTGCCCCCGTCAATGCGCCAGCGCGCCTCGCCGGTGCCGGTGGGATGGTTGGCCTTCAGCCGAACATTCATGAGTCGATATATCGATGCCATAATTGTTGAGCCGGCCAGATTGGACTGCGTAATTTTCAGTTCTCCGGAACCAATGGCATTATGCCAGTTATTCGATAACGCCACCGCGGTAAGATGTCCCGAAAGTAATCCGGGAGTCGGGCTCGCTTTGGTAATGACCGTGCGCGTAAGCTCATCGAGATTAATGTTGTCAAACGTAAGGCTCGTATCGGAAGAAAGCAGTCCGGCTTGGTGCCGCGATACACGGGCCCACAGGCGCATGGTGCCGCCCGCAAACGCCAATTTAGATCGGTCCAGCAAAATTGCGTGATCGCTGATAAACGCGTGGACATTTAGAGAACCAAGCTCGATAGCGCCCAACCTGGCCTTTTTGGCATCGAGGTCAAACTGCAATTCCAGCGGCGCCAGTGGATGCTTCCCGGTGGCGGGGCCTAATACAATATTACCCGCAAAGGTTCCTTTCAGCCCATCCGCCCAGGAATATCCCAGCAGCAGGGGCTTGGGGTTTGGCAGATGGCATTGAAAGACGGCGGAGCTTTTTAACGGCTGATCAATATTCCAAATTCCCTGGCCAGTGAGGGTATTGCCCATCAGGTCCAGGGATGTATTGTTGAGCGAAATAATTCGTCCCACCGCAATAATATGCGTGCTGGCCAGCCCAATGGGCAGTAAATGCTGAAAAACAGTCGCATTCAAGTCACCTGTGCCGTGAATGGCCGTGCTGTGCCAGTTATATCTTCCCGCCAGCGTTCCAGAGACCTGCGTATCAAACTGCAACGCTGGAATATTGGCGGGCCAATCTGATAAATGCAATTTAAAGTAAATATCGGCGGGATTAAGTTGGTTCCAGTTTGCGCTGGCCGAGGCATTGGCTCCTATGCCGACCAGCTTGATCGGAGCCAGTGTTAAAATTCCATTGTTATATTTGAGCGTGGCGGTCCCATGGAGAATATTTATCGGGGCGGTCAGCGCTTTTGGAGATGGAATAACCAGATTGTCCGCTGAGATCTGCCCCTGCACCTGCGTCATTTGCAGATCGCGTCCCGGCACGCTGATTTTCAGGTTCATTCCCACATAACCGTGCAATCCAACCGGTGGCGTTGGTAACAGCATCCTGGCCACCGCCGCCGCGGAAATATGTTGTGATTGCAGCGTCAGCCCCGCGAGGCGGCCCGAAGTGTTGGCATCAAAACGCACTGCGATCTTCCCGCCCAAAACCGTCACTGGATCGGCGGCCAGCACGATTTTGTTCTTGGTCAGTTGGCCGACAACATGTACCTCCGGCAACGCCAGGAGGTGATGATTCACGGTAAAATGTGTCCCCGCCAGCCGGCCATCCAAATGTAACGCCAGCGGCATGACGCCGCCGTCGGCCAGGAGTTTCCCGGAAATTAATCCACCCAAGGCCCAGCCGGCATTACTTTTTGCGCCGTGATTAATCAGTGGAATACCGGTCACCGTTACAATCAGATGGGTTGGATAACGCCCCGTAAAAATACAATTGCCGCTCGCGGCCAGGCTCCAAACCGGACTTTTCACCAGCAGATTTTCAAGTTGCATGCCGCCTGAATTGCCGTACGCGCTGACATGAACGTGTACGTTGGCCGGCAGTTTCAGCAGTGGGATGCTCGCAGCGGTGGCCCGCAGGTGCAGCCGCCAAAGGCCTAAAGTCAGGTTGTATAACCCATTCAGGTTCAGATAGGGGTCCGAAGCCAGTGTGCAATAAGCGACTGTAATTTGATTTTTATCAAACGCCCCTCGTGCGCGTAATCCCTTAAGCGTTACCAGTCTGGTGCGCTGCCATGAAATCTCGGGCGATTCAAGCTGCCAATTCATCTTGCCGTGAAATTGCCCCTGCGCTGAAAGTGTAGCGGCGGTATTCCAACTGCCATAGGAGCATTGCCCGCTGCTGGTAATATGCAAGCCGATAATGCGTTTGCCGGGCCAGGGCGAACTTAATGACCCGGTAAGCGTGCCGCTTTGCATTTCTGTTCCGAGCATGGAAATCCCATGCCACGCCGCCGTTACCGATGCGGATTGCTCCGCTGGATTCATCACGCCCGATAGATGTAACCCGCCACCAGCCAGATCCGCCCGAACGCCTTTAACATGAAAGCCTCGGCTGTCGGCCCAGATTTGCCCGCGATAGATATTTACCGGCACGCTTAAATAGCCCACTCGAATGCCAACATTTTCCGGATTAATCTGCCAATGATCTCCGGCATACTGGGCTTGGGCATTGCCATGCAGACCAAACTGGCCAAGGTTAATGCGAACATCATTCAAGCGTTCCGAGAGCGTATTGTGCAAAAGTCGCCCGCGCAATTGGGCGCTGACCGATGCGGCACCATTCCAGCTTGGCCAAACCCGCTTTAGCCAAGGCCCCAGGCCTGTCGCCTGAACATGAATGCTGTGCAGCCAGGATTGCCCCGGCACCAATACCCCCTTTGCCAGCAGATGCGACTGCGGCACCTGCGTTGATGCGGCCTTCAATGAAAACCGCCACGTCAGGGCACTGGTGGGTATGCCCTTGAATTCAATATTATCAATCGCCATTTCCGGCTGCCGGGATAGTTCTATCAGCAGCGTGCCGTGATGAACCTCCACTTGCGGCAAACCTGCGGAGGCTAAATCGTCACCGGGGTGACGGAGTTTCCAATTCTGCCACGCCAGGCGAATGTCCTGCCATGCCGCCGGTAAATTCCATTGGCCTTCATCCCCTCGGTGCAGAATCACGCGTGGACTGGCCGCGGAAATATTGGTAATTCCCAACTTTCCGGTCAGCAGCAGCCAGGCAATGGCATTGTGGGTGATGGTCAATGTTGGAATTCGGGCAAATGGCCAATGGCGCAATGGCAGACCAATACGCACATCGGTAAGCGTTGTTTTGCCAGTCAGGCCGATATGCATGGTTTTGACATCCATCCGCAGGCCCAGGCGGGATTGAATTTTGTCCAGGACATAACCCTGAACCGTGGCGCTGTTTAAAATCCGTGGTGCGGCAATCCAGACGCCGGTCGCCAACAGCGACGCCAATATCAACAGGCTTGCCAACAGCACCCTTACAGGATGACTTTTTCGCCCAAGCGCGGGCGGTGTGCTTCGATTACTGGTTAACGGTTCGGTCATTTGCATGCTCTCAAAGAGCGGTCTATTACATTATCATTCGCCCGCCGCAATGCGGAATGTATAACTCACTGGTGCAGTGCCGGCGGAATATTCCCCGATGTTTCCGGTCCAAAGCCCAGAAACCACCAGTCGTGGCGATACGTTCGGCCTACAAACGGTCCGGAACTGGCAAC
>JAJYGE010000301.1 GCA_021785155.1 Planctomycetota bacterium | reverse complement strand
CGGACTTGGGGCTGATTACCACTACGTCTTCGGGGTAGACGGACCTGAGCCTGTCTTCGCGCGCGTGCCAATTTACCGGCAAAGGCCTGTAAAAATGGATGTTCCATTTATTTTCCAAAATGTACCGTTGCCTCGATAATACGATAATTGCGTAAGGAGATATGAAATGCGGATAGCAGCAATCATCGCCGGTGGCTCTGTAATAACGGCGATCGCGTTTACGGCTTTCACCGCCTTCTCATCGCCGCAATCTGCCGGTGCCCCAGCCTCACCGCCCCAGCTCCGCCCCAAATCCATCATCATGCTGGCCAAACCGCAGCATCCCGTGCCCACTGCGGCAAGAATCTCCGCGTGGATTCGCGATTTAGTCGGCGCAAATCCCGCAGCGCAAGAAAGAGCCCAACGACGGTTGATTGCTGCGGGGGACGCCGCGGTTACGTCGTTGAAAGAGGCGTGCAGCGGGGAAGTGTCACCACAACAGAATAAGCGGCTTGAGTCCGTGCTTAATGATATTTTCGTAACCGATGCCCTACACGGACCGTTGGTAACGTTTCGCAGCAAAAATTGCACCCTGCACGACGCTATCGCTGCCGTTTGCTCGGAAGCCGGCTTGGGTTGCCAATTGCCAAGAAATTGTAAACGCGTGTCCGAACGCTTCCGGATCAATATCCAGCATCAGCTATTTTGGAGTGCATTACTGCGGATTGCGCGGGCGACCGGAATAAGCCCCAGTGGGGAATACGGTCCGCTTCCCGGATTGGTGTTCAGCAGGCACGGTCTGTTCAGTAATGGAGCGCGGGTTGCGGTAAATGGTGCGTTCGCTGTGGTTATTGAATCAGCATCGTTAAAATCCGCAAAACAACGCACGAAATCGGTGAAGAAAAGTTACGATTGCCAACTCGATTGCAATATGCTCCAGGTTCCCACGAAAAAGGCTTTTGTCCAGATCGGACTTCCGAAAGTCGTGTCGGCATCGGAACATGGCGGGCGCCAGTTCTCCGCCTCCGGCGGCTTTTTTACTCCGGGTTACTACGGTGTGCCCGTCGGACAGATCATATCCGGTTATCCGGGGACCTTGACTATCGGGCCGATTGCTCGCACATCGCATGAAATTGTCAGGCTGGTCATGAACGCCCCAGTAGCCGTATCCATGAAGCCGGAAATTCAGAGCGCCAGTGATCTTAATTCCGGTCGCGCGGAAATTGATGCAGATGGCATGCGGTTTCTTTTCGGGCGGCCCAAGCCGGCTAAGGGGCGATGGGGCGTTACAATGACTATTATCACCCCGCCCTGGTTGGCAAAATCACTTCCGGTACGAGCGTTTCTGTCGCGGATGAATTTCTTTTCTCCTAAGCCGTTTATCTTTACAACAGCGGACGGCAATCCGATCGAAAATGTAAACGGTCTCGATTGGTATGTTAAGCCGGACCAGTATGAGTACTTTTTTCCGCTGACCTCCAAACCAGATGGAGTCTTCGTTAAAACGTATGCCCGCATGGTTGCGGTAAATGTCCCATTTGTGTTTAAACATACCTCTATTCCATTGTCTACGAAGTCTTCGTCCCTGCCTCAGGCCACCCAACCGGCTATCGTTATCCGCCAGGATATAAAAGTGCGGTCCCAGCCGCCGGTGCCCGTGGTTATCAGGCAAGTGGTAATGTTGCCTCAATCTCACTCGACTGCGGCGACCCCGGCGCGTGTAACGAGTTGGATACATGGTCTAGGAAGCCAGAATCCCTCCGTGCGCGCCGCTGCGATGAAGCAGTTAAGCGTGGCTGGTGACGCGGCAGATCCAGCCATTAAAACGGCCTTGAACGGTTGGACCACGCCTCAGACGCGTCAGGACATGCGGGACGTGCTTAACAAGATCGCGCAAGACGATACGGTCCGGGGGCCGCTGGTAAGCCTGAAACTGACCAATGCCCCCCTGCGCAGGATTCTGAAGCGGCTCTGTGCGCAAGTCGGCTTTTCAGCTCAGTTCGTTGATCTCCATCTGCCGATCGACTTACGGCGGCTTACCATAAACGTTCAGCGCCAGCCTTTCTGGAAAGTCATTGAGCGCATTGGCAGGCTCACGGGCGTAAGCCCCGGGGGAAACGACGCTTGGGGGGGGATATTTACCTTTTACCGGCCCGGCGCATTTGTCCCAAGCACGCCAGTTTACGAACACGGGGCGCTCTTGCTGACTGGTCAGCGTTCTTCCGTCACGCAGACCGTGAATTTTGACGCGGCACCTGGCGACCGCGGGGTGGGCGGATTCAGCTTGAACATCCAAGGTTTTTGGGCACCGGGTAATAGCCAGATCGTCAAGCTTGGGCCGGTAAAATTCAGCCGAGCCGTTGACAATCAGGGCAGGTCTCTTTTGGCCTCTAATACGGCGTCGGTTATGGTGCCATTCTCTGCGACAAATTACGAATTCTCTTTTGGCCCTGATTTGCTTTGGCCGCCTGCCGACAGCGTTGCGATCCATTATCTGCAAGGCGAACTGCCTATCACCCTTGCCGTGGCACCACACATCCGGCAAGTCGGCGCTCTGAGCGGCGGCAAAGCGTCCATCCGCGGCACTGGCGTGCGGATCACCATCGGTAAGCCAACCGGAGTTATTGAGGATCCATCCAATCCCCGGCACGATATCTGCACAATTACCATTAGCGTTCAGACAGGTGGCAACGGGACCGGCTCGCCGGTATCAAATTGTTTTATGCAATCATTGCCCCAAGACGTATCCTTTGGCTACACCCCAAATATCGGCGGTGTGCTGGGCTTTAAAAGTAAATCCGGACGGAATCTATGGTGCCGTCTGTGGAAACGGGCGGACGGTCAGGGTTGGAATTACAAAGTATATGTTCGCGGTGGGCTGCCAGTGACGGCATGGGCGAAGTTTTATTCCCATTTTGTTCGCGTACATATCCCGTTTAATTTCCACAACCTGCCGATTCCCGCCAGCTCTGGCGCGGTGGCCAAATCCATGGCCGCACCAAGCCCCCAAAAACCCCAACCTCTCCATCCCCCAGAGCTTATAATGCCGGCTGTGCCCCGCCCCGTGGTCACGAAAACGCAAATCTCCCGATGGATACAGCAGGTAGTCGACAGTGCGCCGGTCGGTCAGCCCCCGGCAATGCGACATTTAATTACCGCCGGTAATCCATTCGTTCCGCCGATCGAGAGGGCGCTACGGCACGCCGTTGATCCATCGGAGCGCCGGCAATTATTGGCCATACTCGATGCCATTGCCGCCAACCACGACTTGCGCGGTCCACTGGTTTCTCTGAATTTAAAACATGTATCCGTTAATCGGGTGGTGACGCAACTATGCTCGCAAGTCGGAATTACGGCACATTACAGTCAATCATTGGTGTGGCCTAGGATGACATTCAACATCCGCCGCCAGCCATTGTGGAAGGTACTGCATCGCATTGCCGACATCACGAATATCGGCCCGATAGGAAATAATTACAACAACTATCGCTTGCAATTCGGCTATCAAAATCTTTTTTCTCGCGATGTTCCGACGGTAGTTCATGGGGCGTGCGTGCTGGCCATACAATCCATTCGGCGCTACCAGAATAAGTGGTTGACGAAGGTCGATCCCGTTAATAAAAAACGAAACTTTGCAGCAAGCTGCTTTGTGTTATGGGCACCCACCACCAACGAGATTCTGGAGCAGGTCGGCACCTTGCATGCCACCGAAATCATCACCGATTCGCGTGGGAAGGTGTTGCTGGCGGCCCCCGTCAAGAACACGAATAACGCGTGGCCCAGTAAGCAGGAAAACCTTATTTTTCCATTAAATATTCAATTACACTGGCCACCCGCGTGGGCAGCGGCGTTGGCGATGCGCGGTAATCTGCGGATGTATCTATCCGGTGACATGCGAACATTACACATTACCAAGCTGGGTTTTGGCCATGCCACCCTGACCGATGATGGTATGAACCTGGTATTCGGCAAACTGCATAAGATTCCCGGCGGTTGGAAGTTGCACCTTCACCTCCGCCCTGTCCAGGGGTTTTTTTATCATGGCAAAACCAGCCATTGGCTGCCCTTTGCCCAGATGCCCATTGAGCGTCGCTTTACACATAATCTTTTTGACGGTAAGGAATTGCGGTTGTACAGCGCGGCTGGCCACCAATTGCGGATAACGGCCCATCGCGGCGGCCTGTTGGCCAACCGCGGCTGGGGTTACTACCGTTACACCCTGAATATCGCCGGGGCTGCACCGACAAGCGCCGCGATAAAGTTTTTTACCCGAACCGTGCTGGTAAAGGTTCCCTTTGATTTCAAAAACCTTCCAATACCGCGTTGACCCGTGGTGGCATAATCTTATCGGTGATGTCGCCGCATTGTTATTTTTCGTGCATCGTTACGCATACTTCTGGCGTCGGCCTCTGCGGCGACGGCACAAACAATATTGAGAATGTCGGTGGGGAAGGCAGCGCGGATTTTGCGGGGCTATTGCAACGTGGTCTCAGCGAGGTGGTCCCATGGTGCCATCGGAATCGGTGAGCTTTTTATTATTCAGCGGCAGGGTAATGCGGAACGTGGTGCCGCCGCCGACGCGCGAGGTTGCTTCGATTTTTCCGCCGTGCTCTTCCACGATCTTCTTGGTGACCGCCAATCCCAGACCGGTGCCTTTTTGTCCCTTGGTGGAATAAAAGGGTTGGAATATCCGCTGGAGGTTTTGTGGCGAAATACCTACGCCATTATCCTGAACTTCAATAATTGCATTTTGTCCGGTGGTATCCACGTCACTGGTAAGGGTGATGACACCACGGCCAGATTCTACCGCATCCAAGGCGTTGGTCAGCAGATTCAAAACCGCCTGGTGAATACCGTCGGCATCGGCCGGGACGGGGGGCTGATCTTTATTTATTTCCGTCAGCAGCGTAACTTTCTTATCATGCGCCTGCGTGGTCATGAGTTCCAGACATTCACCCAGCACATAAGCCAGATTGGTTAAATCAAAACTCGGAGTGCGGGGTTTGCTGTATGCCAGCATGTTCATGGTCAGGGCCTGCACCTTATCCAGGTTTCGTTGCAGAATGCCCCAACCCATGCGGATTTGAGAAATGTCATTGCCTTTCAGCCCCATGTCCACCACGTCAGCTCCGCCGCGCATGCCCTGAAGAATATTCTTAATCGAATGGGACAGCGAAGCCACGGTCTGCCCGGTGGCCGCCAAACGCTCCTGTTGCACGTTTTCATGATATAGCTGGGCAATTTCAATGGCCAAACCAGTTTGCAATCCAATGGCGGTCAACAGCCGCAACTGATCGGGCGTGTAGGAGTAATTGGCCACGCTGGAGTCAATATGTAAAACGCCCAGTTGCTTTTCACGGCCTTTAATAGGCACACAAATCGCCGAACGGATGGCCATGTTATGAACGGATTTACCCTTGAGAAAACGCTGATC
>JAJYGE010000465.1 GCA_021785155.1 Planctomycetota bacterium | reverse complement strand
CGCCCAACGCCGTATTGAAAGCGACAACACCGATGGCCCATGTTATTCCCCGCCGATCCCAGTGCCGGGTTGGTTTTACGGGCAAGGGCGCGGTTGGCTCGGCGTCTTCACGGATCAATTCAAGATAAATGTCACCACTGCGTTGGATCAGACGGTCTACAAATGACCTTCTGATCCAGCGCCGCCAGCCGCGATCCGCCGGTTTGCCAACGATTATCCGAGCCACATGCCGCGTTTTGGCATAGGCGATGATTTCCTGATCGGGATGCAAACCGGAAAGTGTTACAGCTTCTCCGCCAAGCTGCTCGGCCAACGTCAGTGTGCGTGCCACGCGCTGCCGGTCTGATTCGGATAGGCCGGGAGATTTGGCGGTTTCAACGTAAACGGCGATCCAAGGGGCCTTCCATGCGGCGGCCATGCGCGCTGCCGTGCGCACCAGATTGGCGGAAAATGGACTTGGGCCAACGCACACCAAAATGCGTTCAGACACGGCCGATGCACGGGCGGAGGTATCGCCCTGTCGCAGCGTGTCAATATCCTGATTAATGCGATCGGCTGTGCGTCGTAACGCCAATTCGCGCAGGGCCAGCAGATTTCCGAGTGTAAAAAAATGCCGCAGGGCCGAGGTGGCGCGGTCCGGCGAATATATTTTTCCTTCCCGCAGGCGCTCGATGAGTGTTTCCGGCGGCAAATCCACAAGCTGCACTTCGTCCGCGCTTTGAAAGACTGAATCCGGAAGTGTTTCCTGAACCTTTACACCGGTGGCCCGCTCCACAATGTCATTGACCGATTCCAAATGCTGGACATTCAGGGTGGTAGATACGTCGATGCCGGCGGCAAGAAGTTCCGCCACGTCCTGCCAGCGTTTGGCATGACGCATACCCGGAGCGTTGGTATGCGCAAGTTCATCAACCAAAATCAGTTCCGGGCATTTGTCCAAGGCCGCGTCAAGGTCGAACTCTTTGAGCGTGGCTCCGCGATATTCCACCATTTTGTACGGGAGAATATCCAGGCCTAAAAGCAGCGATTCGGTTTCCGGGCGAATGTGCGGTTCGGCATATCCAACCAATACACGCACGCCGTCAATCGCCCGTCGTTGCGCTTCCTCCAGCATGGCATAGGTTTTTCCGACGCCGGCGGAAGCACCAAAGAATATTTTCAGCTTGCCTCGGCGCAGAGATTCTTCCTGCCTGTTGACTTGGCGGAGCAGTGCATCGGGATTGGGGCGATCCGGTTGTTCCATGATTGTCACCGATCAGTCTTTGAACGCCTTGGTAGATGATAATCGATCCAAAGCCAAATTCAGTTCCAGTACATTAACTCTTGGTGCGCCGAGAATGCCAAAATCTCGCCCCTGGCAAAACTGTTTTACCAGCGTTTTGACTTCCGCAACGGGCAAACCGCGAGCCTTGGCTACACGGGCCACCTGATAATATGCCGCCGCCGGGCTTATGTCCGGGTCCAATCCACTGGCACTGGAGGTTACCAGATCCACAGGGACCGGTCCTTTTTCCGTGGGATCAGCCGCCCGCAGCCGTGCGACTCGGCGTGTTACCGCGGCAAAAAGGGCGGAATTGGTCGGGCCAAGATTGGAACCCGTGCCGCAATCACCCAGGGGGCCGTTGAATGAGGTATAAGGCACAGGCGCTGTTGCCGATGGTCGAGGCCAGAAATACCCGGGATCGGAAAAATATTGGCCGATGAGACGTGAACCGATGGCTTGGCCGGCACTGTTTTTTAAGACGCTGCCATTGGCCTGCCACGGAAAAGCTACAGCGGCAATTCCGGTAACAAGCAGAGGATATGCCAGACCGGTTACAGCTGTGAGAATCAGAAAGACAACAATCGCGGGACGACATTGAGACCACATAAATGAATCCTTTCCTTACCAATGTTTAAGCCAGGCGCATGGCCACCAGAGCCATGTCAATAAGTTTAATTCCGATGAACGGCACAATCAGACCGCCGACACCGTAAAGCAGAATATTTTGAAGAAGCAGTTTGCCCGCGGGCATGGGGCGGTATTTGACTCCGCGTAACGCCAGCGGAACCATGACGATGATAATCAGGGCATTAAAAATAACAGCGGACATGATGGCGCTATCCGGCGTGGCCAGGTGCATGATATTGAGTCGTCGCATCGCTGGATAGATGCCCACAAATATCGCGGGAATAATGGCGAAATATTTGCTGACGTCGTTGGCGATGGAAAAGGTGGTTAAAGAACCGCGCGTCATTAAAAGCTGCTTGCCGGTTTCAATGACTTCAATGAGTTTGGTGGGGTTGGAATCCAGATCCACCATATTGCCGGCTTCCTTGGCGGCTTGTGTGCCGGAATTCATGGCCACGGCCACGTCCGCCTGGGCCAGCGCCGGCGCATCATTGGTGCCGTCACCGGTCATGGCCACGAGCCGTCCGCCCTGTTGATATTTGCGGATGAGCTTGAGTTTAGTTTCGGGCGTGGCCTGGGCGAGAAAATCATCGACACCCGCTTCGGCGGCGATGGCGGCGGCGGTTAACGGATTGTCGCCGGTAATCATCACGGTTTTGATTCCCATGCGGCGCAATTCCGCGAAGCGCTCTTTAATTCCGCCTTTGACAATATCTTTAAGCTCAATTACGCCCAGAACATTGGGGCCATCCGCCACAGCCAACGGTGTGCCGCCACGGCGGGATATTTCATCGACGGCAGATTTAACCGATTCGCCATATTCACCACCGAGTTCGGTGACATACGCGGCAATGGCATCGGCAGCGCCTTTGCGGATTTTCCGTCCGTCAAAGTCGACACCGCTCATACGCGTTTGTGCGGTAAATGGAATAAATTGTGCGTGCATGGAGTTCAATTCGCGCCCGCGCAGCTTGTAGCTCTCCTTGGCGAGCACAACAATGCTGCGGCCTTCCGGGGTCTCATCAGCCAACGATGAAAGTTGTGCCGCATCGGCCAATTGTTCCGCCGTTACCCCCTTGGCGGGGATAAAGTTTACCGCCTGACGATTGCCAAGCGTTATGGTGCCGGTTTTATCCAGCAGTAGCACATCGACATTTCCCGCCGCTTCCACAGCGCGTCCCGAGGTTGCGATGACATTTTTTTGAATCATGCGATCCATGCCGGCGATACCGATGGCAGATAACAGGCCCCCGATGGTGGTGGGAATCAGGCACACCAGCAAAGCCACAAGCACCGCGACGGGTACAGGCGTGCCATGGCCGGCGGCACTGACAGCGTAAATGGAAAATGGCAGAAGCGTGACGGTGGCCAGAAGAAAAATGATCGTCAGCTTGGCCAGAAGAATATTGAGGGCAATTTCATTGGGCGTTTTCTGGCGTTTGGCCCCTTCCACCATGGCGATCATGCGATCCAGAAATGTTTCACCGGGGTTGCAGGCCACGCGAATAATCAGCCAATCGGACAGCACACGCGTGCCGCCGGTAACGCTGGAGCGGTCACCACCCGATTCCCTGATTACCGGGGCGGATTCGCCGGTGATGGCCGATTCATCGACAGAAGCGACGCCTTCGATAACCTCGCCATCGGCGGCAATCAGATCTCCAGCTTCAGCGATGACGATGTCCCCCTTTCGCAGGGTGGCGGCAGAGACCGTTTGGAATACGGCATTGCGCCGGGCTTCGACCAGCTTTTTCGCCGGTGTATCCCGCTTGGCGCGCCGCAGCGTATCCGCCTGAGCCTTGCCGCGACCTTCGGCCATGGCTTCGGCGAAATTGGCAAACAGTACGGTAAACCAGAGCCAGAGGCTGATGGCGAGAATAAAGCCGGGCGAAGCTTCCGCATGTCCGAAGAGAGCCTGGATAAATAAGCCACTGGTGAGAATACTGCCGATATAGACAACAAACATCACGGGATTGCGAAACTGAATTCGCGGATCCAACTTTGTGAATGATTCAAGTATTGCTCGCCTTGTAATGGCACCGCTAAATAGGGATGTTGTTTTTGTAGCCATGGTAATTTCAACTCCAATCAGAAAAACATTCAGATATAAAATTATCCGGTCAATGCCAGAGATGCAGATATTCCACAATAGGCCCCAGCGCCAACGCGGGCAAAAATGTCAATGCTCCGATCAGGACAACCGTCGCGACCAGCCAGCAGGTGAACAGGGCATTGTGCGTGGGAAGCGTTCCACTGGATACGGGGATTTGTTTTTTGCGGGCCAGTGACCCGGCCAGGGCCAACGTCACCACAATGAGCCAATAGCGCGAAACCCACATTGCCGCGCCGCCGACAATATTGTAAAAAAGCGTGTTGGTGCTCAACCCGGCAAATGCGCTGCCGTTGTTATTCGCCACCGAACTGGCCCAGTAAAGAATTTCCGAAAAGCCATGCGCACCGGGATTTCCCAACGCACTGGTACCCATAACGGTAACGGAAGCGACAGCGGCCGTGGCCAGTACCAGTGCGGGCGGTATGAGTACCGACAGCGACGCCATTTTCATTTCGAAGGCTCCAATTTTTTTGCCCAGATATTCCGGTGTGCGGCCCACCATCAGCCCGGCGATAAATACGGCCACAATGACAAACATCAACATGCCGTAGAGGCCGGACCCCACGCCGCCGAAAATTACCTCACCCAATTCCATCAGCCACATGGGCACCAATCCGCCCAGAGGTGTATACGAGTCATGCATGGAATTGACGGATCCGTTGGAAGCGGCGGTGGTGGCAGTGGCCCATATTGCGGAATCGGTAACGCCGAATCGTGTTTCCTTCCCCTCCATGTTGCCACCGGACATTAGCGCCGATGGCGTCTGGTTCACGCCCAGCGTCGCCATTTTCGGATTACCGGCATGTTCGGCCCACACGCAGCCAATCATGAGCGGCACAAATATGATCATCATCGCCGCGAAAATGGCCCAGCCCTGCCGGGTATCACCGACCATGCGGCCAAAGGTGTAACACAGCGCGGCGGGAATCAGGAGAATCGCCAACAATTCCAGAAAGTTGCTCAACGGATTGGGGTTTTCATACGGATGGGCGGAATTGACGCCGAAAAATCCGCCGCCGTTGGTGCCCAATTGCTTGATGGCAATTTGCGAAGCCGCGGGGCCTAAGGGCAATATCTGATGTTTTACCCATACCGTTTGGTTAACGGTTTTTCCCGCCGCATCGGTCGTAGATTGGGTGTAGCTGACCGGCTGCATCAGGGAGACTTGTTTATATGGCGAGAGCGTTTGCACCACACCCTGGGAAACCAGAAACAGTGCGAAAATAAATGACAGTGGCAGCAGGATATACAATGTGCTGCGGACCAGATCCACCCAGAAATTTCCCAGGTTTTCGGTCTGTTTGCCGCGGATGCCGCGAATGAGTGCCACCAGCACCGCCATGCCCGTGGCGGCCGAGACAAAGTTCTGTACCGTCAGGCCCAGCATCTGAGTTAAATAACTCATGGCCAATTCGCCGTTG
>JAJYGE010000433.1 GCA_021785155.1 Planctomycetota bacterium | reverse complement strand
GGAGGTGCCGATGATTTTGGCCCACGTAACCGATACGCTTACCGGCGCGGCATTGGCTGCGGCAGGGGCAAACAGCGATATCGTCAGCATACCTGCCGCGGCCAGGACGTGGCGGACACGTTGTACATTGAAAAGACTCATGAATGAACTCCTTGAACTGCCTTGCCAGGAGTAGTCAAACGACAACTCCTCTTCTGATTATAGTGCCACCACCTCGGCTGCACTAAGTTTCACCGGACCGATCAATCCCGATTCCACCAGCGGATCAGTCTTGTGCCATAACTGCCATGTCGTAAATGTGAACCGCCCTGTGGGGCTGGGCTTATTTTCCAACAGCCACTGCGGCCATTGCAGCAAATGACCATCAGCCGCGCGTTTGCTATCCGGTGGAAGTTGCTGATCGCCGATCATTCGGTTGATCCACAGATTGGTCACTGGAATATTAAGCGTGTTGCGCCCCGGTTTAAGCACGCTGGTGACATCAAGTTTGAACGGCGGCTTCCACAATATGCCCATATCCTGGCCATTGACCGCGACCCGCGCCATGACCGCAACTTGGCCCAAATCCAGATAAATCCGCCGATGCGGAGCCAAAAGCTCCGCCGGAATCTCAAATTCGGTCTGATATTCTCCGGTACCGGAAAAATAGCGCACGCCCGCATCGGGGTATTTGTTCCAGGCGATCAGCTTATCCAAATGTATCTGATCTGGCGCACCCCAGCCGGTGGGAAATTTCACGCTCCACGGCCCCTCAATGGCAACAGGCGCTGGAATTTCCGGGATGTGCAGCGAAGCGTGCTTGCCGGTGGCAAATACGCAATCGTACGTACCAGGCTCCGTGACGATGGCCCGCGTGCCGCCGTTGCGTTCGGCTTCAAGGGCAACGACTTCCGGAACGGTCGGTCCGACTGCGGCCAAAGTTACCCAACGATCATTAAACAGCCAAATTCCATACTCCACATGGACGCGATCTTGGCGCCCGTCCACCTCATAATGGATATCGAGAATCTTGGCCGCACCGGCATACGGATCACCGGCCAGCGCGTTGACTTTTACCACCTGGAAACTGGTTTCACCCGCATCGACAAGGTGTTGCACCACCGTCGTCACGTCGCGCGTGAGCCGCGATTGGCCCGCAACGCTGACGCTGGCCGACAATATCTTAATCTCCGGGGCCTTTGAATGCGGATGCGGATTTGCACCCACGGCCAGCAACGTCTTGCCATTACGGCTAACGCTGCGGACGACCGATTCCCGCCGTGGTGACTTCCCATGCCGGAATACCACAAACACCGATCCCTTCGGCTTGAAGGCAACCGGGATGCGGGTCATGCCGCCGGAGGATTCGTAAGCGGGAACCGGCGATATATCCCCGGTTTCCGGATCCCAGAACTCCGGCGGCGCATCGGTTACCCGAAACGCGCAGCGCGCCAGCAGGGATTCACCGGCATAAGGATATTCCGTCATTACTTTCCCATTGGCGATAAAATAAATATCCATGTCGGCGGTGCGCCGATGGTTCCACCGCACCATGGGTTGGTCGCATTGAAAATCAGGCTTTATGCCCCGCGCGGCGAGTACCTCGTCGGCTGTTTTTCCAGAGGCGATCTTACCGTTACCCCATAATTCTTCAGCCAGTGTTTCCACTTCGGCATCGCAATGCGGATAATTGGCGAGGCTCGGCGATTTTTGCGGCCTTGGGCCGATGACCGTGGCACCGGCGTCCACGAGTCGCTTTATCTTCTTCAGCAGTTGCGGCGTCATGGTCCGTGATTTTGGCAGAACCAGAACGCGGTACTTCATGCCGCCGGGCAGCGTGAGAAAGCCATCCTTATATTCCATGCGGTGAAGCACCACCTCCGGCGGGCAGCCATCAAAATTGTAGCCGGGCCGCCCGGGTAGACCGTCCTTGGAGGTCATATAATTCGAATACGGAAGGTAGGGCTCTTTCGGGCTGCCGCCCGGTGGATTAAATTGCCGTGGCGCACCCTCGGCCTGCATATAACACACGTCGGCGACAAAATGCCCCTGTCGCAATAAATAACAGCAGCGGGCGACATATTCATGCCATGGCCTGGTTAAGTGCCACCATGTTTCCGTGCGCTCGTAATGCAGTCCCCATGGCCCCATGCACATGCCCGGGGCGTAGTGTGGATTGGTCCAGGGCTGCATGGCGAAGCGATGGAAGTAAAATCGATTGATCCCCTCGCCGAAGCACCAGTCTCCGATGTCTTTTACCACAGCCGGATACCCCTGCCATTTTTCGTTCAGATTGGCGGTAAAGGTTTCCTGACCAATGATATTATGACCATACACATGCCCGGTGGAGGTCATCTCCGTTACGCTATAACATTGAGCAAAACGCTGCCACGACCAACATTCCGCCATCGGTTCAACCGCCTGGCCGCCGTAGCGCATGTCGCTGGCTGGTTCGCCGGCGTAGGCTTCAATGGACAACCTCAGTCCGTGCTTCCCGGCAATTTCGCGCATGGCCGCCGCATAATTCTCCACCAGCAGATCACCGACCGTCTGACGTACATCCCACAGAAAACGCTCGGAAATTTCCAGACTTTCAACCACCTTTCCGGTGAACACCGGAAGATAGGGCAAAATGTCGTAACCGCGCAGTCGCTTGAAATCGCCAAGGAATGTCGGGGTCCAGTTCTGAGATCCGCTTTCCCAACTGTCAATGTGCGTGGACACCAGAGTTCGGTCTTCTCCCGCCAGCGGCCCGACAGTCTTGATAAGGCGCTCCATCAGCGCGTTAAACTGAACCTGCGTGGCTTTGCGACTCAGTTTGTCGCTTTCCAATCCCAGTCCCCCCGCCGGAGCCGGATGATTGACCATACCGGTTGTGGTGTAACCGAATCGCAGAATTGTCCACCGTCCGGCGGGCGCATCCCATGTCAAGCGGCCCTTCTGATCCATCAGCCTGGATATGTCAATAACGGATGGCCGCGGAATAACTTTGTTCGCACTGAGGACGGGCCACGTCGTCGGGGCGGGAAAGTTGTATTCGGTATTTTGATCATCGAGATCCTGAATATTGCGGATCGTAAAGCCTATGGCATTGGCTTCGTCAACGGCCTGGGAATGGGAACCAAACAAAGCGTCATACATCTGCACGTTCTCATTTTCATAGGAGGACAGAATCAGAATACGGAAATAACGCGCAGCCACCTCCGAAAACGTGATTAGGGCGGTTGCCGCATTTGGCACCGTGGCGGAAGTCAAAGTCTTCCATTCACGGCCATTGTCGGAACTCTGTACCTCCATCTGACGCGGGCCAAAATCAGGTCGCAGTGTCAGCCTGAGGTGGTTGGCGCGGAAAGGCGTGACGAATGCAAAACGCAGCCATTCGGGCTTCTGTGGTGTCGGCCCCTGGCCGGGGTTCCAACCTTTGGACACCCAAAGCGTGGAGGAATTGCCATCGGCGACGTTCGTGGGCGGATAACCGGGCTGGAAACTGCTGGCCGTGACCGTCACCGGATCCTCCGCCACTTCCGTGGGCACCGCGATTACGGCGATATCCCGGTAAAAGTTGAGATTGGTTTGAGGCTGCGGCAGTACCGCGTCAAAGCGCGTGCCACCGATAATCGCGGCGCTGCTGGACACCACCTGCTGCATCGAGAGTTCGGGTGTGATCCACGGGCCGCCGCTGCCGCACCAACCGGCACCGTTGTTCATGTCGATGCGCATCCCCAATCGGTGGGCTTCCGAAGATGCAAACTTGAAAAGCTCATACCAGTGCGGATCACCAAACTTAGCCCCATTGAAGCTCGGTGGCGTACCTGTATTGACGTCAAAAATCGTTACGCCGGCAATCCCCACCGCCTTCATCGCCTCCAAGTCGGCGGTAATGCCCGCGCGGGTGACATTCACATCCAGCCAGAACCAATACACCCATGGTCCGCAATCAAATGGTGGTGAGGCGAAGTTGTCCGCCAGATCGCCATGGGAAGCAGGCTTCGTCCGGCCCCTGGCTGATCCCGCCAACGCCGTGGTCGCAACGCCTGCTTGCAGCATCAGCAGCCCCGCGCCCGTGATACTGACCCGCCCGATGAAATCCCGTCGGTTTAGCTCTGCCATCAGAATACTCCGTAAAAAAAACGTGTAGTCAATTCCGTACTATCCCGGTTCCGCTCCCTCCCGTTCGGCCTTCACGCCGCAGGTATGGCCTGATGATTTCAGGATTTCACGGAGTCCATCGGGCACTAGGAGAGAAGACGCCAATCCATCAATTCCGCAGCCTATCACCACCCAAAATTCAAGCCGGCATAGCTCCAGCGCGGCTTGAGTTCCGAGAGCGGCTGCCAAACCACGGAACCCCCATTGTAAAGTTCATGTTCCCCGGTAGGTAGAAAATTGTTGTTCTGTGTTACATGGTTTGAAAGGGGAATGCCCGCCGGGCCGCCTATGGCTGCGGCAGTCGAGCCAGACATCCCGCCAGAGACATAGACCGGACTGGTAAACGATACCATATCCGTGGCCAGCAGCGATCCTGGACTGGATGTCGGATTCAGCGCCGGCACATGGCCGGGGTCTTGGTCGTAGGAAGGCGTATAGGTCCATACGGTCTGGCTGGGATTACCACCGCCAAAATTCCACAAATCTTGGGCCTGTGTCCAATCTTTGCCGCGGTTCACCCAATAGGCGTATCCGTAAAACAAGTCCCAATTCTTGAGTATCCCGTTGCTGGTGTAAAACTGTGAATAGTTACCTGGGTTAATCCAAGTGTTTTCCGTTATATAACCCGGTTCGGGTGAAAAAAGCATGGAAAATCCCTGGGCGGTAGGATTAAAAATGCCCGGTCGCGGATTAACCATGTTTCCACTTGCGTCAACTCCAAAGGAATCATAATAAAGTACGCCAAGGCCGTTGGACGGAATCTGAAGGGAGGATTGGGTGTCGCTCGACAGTGGCCAGTTACCACCGTAGCTCAGTGGATATTGCCCGCGGTATTCGTTGGCGTATTCCTGCAAGGCAATGCCAATCTGCCGCAGGTTGGAGGCGCACTGTACCCGTAAGGCCAGCGATTTTGCCCGCGCCAGCGCCGGCAGCAACAACGCAATAAGCAGGGCGATAATACTGATGACCACAAGCAATTCGATGAGGGTGAAACCACTGCGACGCTTCATAAAAAACTCCTTATTTTAGTGTTCAGTGCAAAGTTTTCAGTCTTCGGTTTCCAGTCCCGGCTGTCGGGAAAAGGGAAGGCCGAGAGTTTCCATCTCATCGGCCCTCCCGTTGTCATCCGTAAACGCGGTTGGCAATCAAAGGCCGCCGGCCCGAAAGCCTGAATTACGGGTCCGAATACAGCCGACCAATGGCGGGGGAGGACACCCGCACCCCCAAGCGGCGGTTGTCCGCGGTTCCAACCGCTCCGCACATGGCACCAGCTCCGCCAGTGGCGTCGGCGTTTTTCGCC
>JAJYGE010000405.1 GCA_021785155.1 Planctomycetota bacterium | reverse complement strand
CGTCAATGTATGTTCCCATACACTTTCCTCCTCCCTTCGCGCCCACAACCCCCTGGCCCTCCGTCAATCCTAATATTTAGGCGTGACAGAGCACTAGCCCGATGAGCCATCCCTATGGATATATGCCGCCTGAAACAGGGAGGCATTACGGCGATGATGGCGAACAGGGGCTGCGGCGGTCAATAAAACGAGAGGGCTTGCGCGGATTGCTGGAGCTTTGCAGATGGCGGATCGCCGCCATGTCGGCAACAATCATTTTCGGTTGAACTTTCAACAATGCCCGCGCCCGGTGCAGGACGCGCTCCCGAATTTGAGCCGTATTGCGGGTCAGGCATACATGCAATTCGATACGATCACTTAAATCATGCTCCCGATGCGCAACAACCGCGTAATCCCGTACTTCCGCCAGGGCGTTGAGGCAGTCAAAAATGGCCGATGGAAAAAGGCTTGATCCACGCACCTTCAGTAATTGCCGATTGCGCCCCACCACCGGCCCCAGTCGCGGTGTGGTCCGGCCACAGGGACACGGATCAGGGTATAACGCCGCAATATCCCCGGTACAAAACCGCACCAGCGGCATTCCTTTTACCCCCAGCGGGGTAAGGACCACTTCACCCAATGTTCCCGGTTTAACCGCAGCGCCGTGTTCATCGACAACCTCCACTACCGCCAGCGCCGGATTCAAATGCCCCCCCACACACATCGGCCCCTCGGCAAAGGTGGAACACGTTTCTGTACATGCATAGGTACTTAGTACCGGAACGTGCAGCGTATCGCTCAGGCGGCGGGCCAGGGCGTTGGGAATTAATGTTGCAGCGCGCAGCGGCTCACCGATTCCGATGACCGCGTGTATGTCAGTATCGACTTTATCACCTTGAGCCATATTGTCGGCCCCGGCGAGCAGAGATGGAACGGTGATGACAAACTTTCGTTGTTCGCCGTAAAGTAAAGACTCCAGAACATTCATTTGTGTTCCGTAGGCGGATCCCGCCCGGATGCACGCTGCGCCCAATTTTTGGGCCCCCAGCCAATAAGCCAGGCCCGCCACAAACATTCGATCCAGCGCCAAAGCCAGAATCAACGTATCACCCCGCCCCAGCCCGGCGATGTTGAGTGCCACCGCTTCATTTTCCGCCAGTCGGTCCAAATCGTCCGCAGTCAGTGGTACACGCAACGGCTGGCCGGTGGTTCCGGAAGTAGTCACCCATTCTCGCACCATCTCAAACCGGCAGGCAAACGCCGCATCGCCGACAGCCGCCAGATCGTGTTTGCTGGTCAGCGGCAATTCCGCGAGGTGGCTTAAAGTCTTTACGGCGTCGGGCAAACGCCCCTTGTAAAACGCCGATTTTCCGGCATGGCGGATATGCCGCCGCAGGGCGTTCAATTGCAATTCCTGCCAGCGTTTTACCGGCCAGAATAAATGCGCGCCGATTTCCATGCCATCGCCTCTGCTTTTACTATTGTTTGACAATCTTTTTTTATTCACGACCCGTCCTGATGTTCATGATCTTAATTGGCATTAAAGTTTATGGTCAACAGCAAGCAATGGCCAGCATCCCAGATCAATACTTTGCGGGGAAGTACGCGGTCAGTGTAGTGCTGATATCGGATTGTGATGTTCTCACGCCCACGCCGGATATGACATACCCGTAAATATCCTTCCGGCCCGGCGAACGTATATGTTACGTAATGATGCGTGAAAATAAGCGTGTGATGGCCTCGCTTCACACCGTGAACCGGGACCACCGTCTCCAATGGCAGCCGCAACGCTAATGCCGTATCCTCGCCCATATTCCGCACCAGGCTTTCCGGGAAATCCGCGGCTTGGTGGAGAATATGAACACCGGCCCCATCAAGGCGCACATCACACAGCAGCGTTCCAAATTCTGAAGCGCAGGTGACGCGCAACGTGCCGCCGGGCGCACCGTGTACCTGCCCGATCATACTCAATGAATGACCTTGCCAGTTCATGGCTGCAAAAAACTGTTTATTCCATTGACGCGGAAATGCTTTTAGCGCGGATTGCGCTGCGGCAACGGTTGGCAGTGCCAGCATCGGTGGTTGATACGCCGGCGGGACCGGCACACTGCAACAACCACTAACAATGCCAATCAAAAGAAACGCGATTGCCAGCAGCACCACTACCCGCCAGACAGTTACCGCTATGCGGTGAATTCGTCGGTTACCGGCACCCGCTGACACATTGAGAACAATGCTTACCAGCGGACCAACAATAAAATAACTCGCCAGATAGCCACCGAGAATGCCGGCAGTTAAGGTTATACCGATCCAGTGCAGCACCGGGTGTTCCGCCAGAATCATGGCCGCGGTGCCAAGGATGGTTGTCGCCGCACACAGGAATGTTGCTGAATTGCGGTTGCCACATTCACCATCGCCCCGCCGCAGCGCCGGATCACTGGCGGCATATATGCCATAATCCACTGCCACGCCCATGGTAAACAGAATCGGCACCAGACTCAGTAGATTCAATCCGCCGCCCCAACACTGTGCCACGCCAAGCAGCCAGATGAAGCCGATGCCCAGAGACAACGCCGCAATGGCGGCGACATCCAACCGTCGAAAATATATCCACATAGGAATTAAAATCAGCAAAGCCACCCAGGGAAACAGTTTTTTTGCTTCCATCCGCGCATGACGCGAGGCATTGAGATAGAGCACTTGCCCACAGATTATAGAAACCCCGGGAATGGCGTGCCGCACATCCGCCGCCCAGAGCGTGGCGAGCTTCGGCGACAGAGATGTATTGAGTTGCACGGTAGAAGATATGGCGATGTCATGGGGGAAAATTTGCACCACGCCCGGAAACAATGTTGCCGGTGATTCTTGTAATCGCGACAACGCGGTTTCAGGCGGGCCGGGAGATTGCCACGATTTCAGTGCGGCATCAAACGCACTGGCGCGCATGGCGTTGCGTGCGGCGGCATGGGCCAGAAGAGTTTTGGCGCGTGCGATCTGCTGGGGATTCCACAGTGCCCGCCACGCCGCCCAGCGCCGCCGGGCGGTACGGGCATCGGGAAGAATCGCGGATGGCGTGGAATAGCCGGCGATCAGGTGCTTTTTTTTGAGCATGGCAAGACGGCGGTCTAATTTTTGCAGATCACTTAAGGCCAAACTTGCGGATGCCTGATGCAGGGTAATTACGCCTGATTGTCGCAAATGTCCCCACACTTTGGAGAACATGGCTTCATCATGTTGAAGTGCGGCGGTTGAACCATCCAAGGAGCGTCCGTTGGTCGTATAGCCCACCGTGATCGCCCGGCTCGCCAACCACAGCGTAACAAGAATAAATACCGATGTTGCGAGTATTTTCAGTAACCCCGGATGCGGCCATTGCGTCAGGCCGTGCGATGAGGTCTGCGGATTGCGCGGATGGCAAGGGGGCATCACGCGCGAATTGGCCCCCATGTCGGTGATTGTTTTCCCATTCGATTCCGGCGCGATCGGAGAACACAAAGGCTCATTCCGCGCCTTGAGCGGTGTACTGTTACCGCGAAACGGCTCATCCGCGTGATTCGCATCCGCGCGATCCGCCGTTGGGCATACCCATGGCCCAAGACAGGCCGGTAAAATCAGAAATGTTACCAGCCATATACACCCCGTGGCTCCGGCGATAAACAATCCCAATGTCTGTAATCCGGGTGCCGAGCTTGCCGCCAGTGCCCCATAGCCCGTCATGCTGGTGCAGACACTCATGGATATGGGACCGAATAATTCCCGCGCCGCCCGGGTGGGCATATCGTATTCAAACCGTCCCGCCCGTCGCACCATACGATTCATCGCCGCCATAAGTTGAATGCCATAATCCGTGGTGGCTCCGCACAGCAGGCCGTCAAAACCCAGAACAATTAATGGAATATGCAGTCTAAATATTCCCGCCATACCCAACGCTGTTCCCAGCCCCACCATCGGTGGAATCATGCACACCACTACGGAACCGACGCGTCGGAAATACAACGCGATAACACCGGCGACGAGCAGGGTCCCGACAAACGAAATTATTTTCAGATCGCGTTTCACCAG
This sequence comes from Planctomycetota bacterium, assembly GCA_021785155.1. Next base: position 1,390 of record JAJYGE010000405.1, on the reverse strand, counting down.
CCGCTGATTCTCAACAAAGTTCCGATAAGGTCCCACCATCCATACGCGCAGAGCCGGCATTTTCATCCGCACCCCGGCAATCGCCGCACGGATCACCGCCAGCATCTTTTCAGAAGCCGCAACATTCTCCGGTTTAAAGGGGGGGGCCAGAATGATCATGGCATGATGGCTATTCCCGCTGACCAGCAACGGACCGGAGAAATGCGCGCCTGAGCCGGGACCTGGTGATATGAGGCGCGACCGCAGCAATTGCTCCATATCCAGTGGATCATATTGCAACTGCGCTGCGATCATCTGCCCGTCCGGTCCCGCTATTTTCTGTACCTGCGTGTGAAAATGCCGATCCAGCCACGACGATGAAAGCCTCCGACGCAGTATGTTCAATTGCTGATGCGAAAGCAGAATTGGCACAACGTTCCGCAGAGCCAGTTGCGACTGTAATTGTCGAGATTCCGAAGCCCCGTACCAAACAGTTGAAAACTGGCCTGTTTTTTGGAGAGCCTGCCCCAATAATTGCACTGCCGCCCGCAAATCGCCCGGACGGTTATCCGCAAAATGGATATCCAGTCGCATGGCATCGGCCAAACCGTTGCGATCCGCGGACAAACGCGCATCACGAATCGTCGCGCTATGGGCGGAAAAAAAACTCAGCAGACTGGTTTGCCATACAATATTATTAGATGCGGCAAACAACAGCGCACCCAGAATCAGCAGCACGAAAGCTAAAACAATACGATGCGCCCGCAGGAGTCCATACCAGCGCGACATCAGTCCGAACAGCCAATCAGGAGGATTGCCTGCCATACGCGCTGCACCGCGATAATCTGACTCCATCATGCCGGACCCACCGGCGCAAAACAGTGCGATGTTAATCGAGGATTCAGCGTCGTATGAAGCAACCAGAATGAACTTGTATCGCCATTTTTCGATACGATGCGGATAAACCTTAATTCGGATAGTGGCATTGATGAACGGTGGCGATGGTTCGCGGGTCGTGCGGTAAAGCCAAGTTGGATTTCTCGAATTGCCCGCTTGAGCACACCCCTCCGCGGAAGGAGTGTAAAAAGTCGCACCCCCGAAGGATTCGCGGCTCCATGGTTGGCGCTCGGGGCCGAACGCACCGCATCAGGTATTGTCGGTACCGGCCGCAGCGCGCTTTTCATGGTGATCTGATATTGCGCACTGACTTTTTCCGCATTACCCAACGACCAGGCCGCAAATTGCCGCATGATAATGCCGATAGTCGGATGAGAATTTACCGTGCCGGCGCTCCAACGCGAATCCGACTCATTGCGCATATCAATATCTCGTCCGTTGAGAATATAGCAGGATCGATACGGCCAATTGGTTTGAAATCGTACCCGCAGGGGCCGGGCGATGGTAAAACTTC
>JAJYGE010000167.1 GCA_021785155.1 Planctomycetota bacterium | reverse complement strand
GGCGCTGACGGATAAAAACTTACCACCCGGACGCGGACGGATAACGACATTGCTGAAGCCTGGCTGCCGGTAATCCGCGGCAATGCCACCAATGTTGCGATACATCCAATTCCCGACGGATCCAGCCAGCGGCGGCGCACAGAGCGAATTGGGATTGAGCATGGCGTTAGGCGATGGTTCAAACACCTGGCCATTGGGTTGGATGGCATTCCAGGCTTCCCAGAAGGTGGTGCTTCCGCGTGCCACTTCATAACCCCAGGATGGATACGTGGTGGTTTCAATAAGTTGGCACGCCAACGGATGATGGCCAGTCTGCGTCAGGGCATCCAGCAGCCATTGCGACCCGACAAAACCGGTTGCAAGATGATTTTTCCGCTTATGGATATTGGCCACCAGGCGGGATGCGGCATCGGCCCGCAGGTGCGTTGGAACAAGACCGATATACAGGGCCATAACATAACCTGTTTGGGAATCGTTACCAACCGTGCCATCGGGCTTGATAAACCGTTGCTGCCATGCGGACCGAATCTGCCTGAACATGGCCGCATATTGGGCGGCTTCCTCCGTTTTTCCAATGCCGTGGGCCATGCGTGACATTAACAGTGTGTCGTACGCGAAATACGCAGTGGCAATTAAATCAGCGGCAGTAGCTTGATTTACATTAAGCCAATCCGCAGCCGGGGCAAAACTTCCGGGAAGAATCCAGGCTTTGCTTAGCGTTTTCATCACCGCAATGTTTTTGACCATGCAGGGCCAGCAGCGGCGTACAATGTCATGATCGGCATAGAACTCATAGAGCAAATACGGCAGACAAATTCCCACATCTCCCCAACCGCCGCCATATCCTCCGCCATGCGGCATCCATAACGGTGCCACATTTCCAAAAATGCCGTTGGCGGATTGATCACGATCCAGATCACCGAGCCAATTGGCGTAAAAGGCTTGCAGGTCAAAGTTAAATACGGCGGTGGGAGAAAAAAAATTGATGTCGCCCGACCAGCCTAAGCGTTCATTGCGATCCGGCACCGCAATGGGAATGGAAAACTCGGTATCCCGCCCGGTCCAGAAAATACAGGACTGGATTTTATTAACCAGTGGCTGATTGGTCTGAAATTTTCCGGTTATGGCCACATCGGTAACCGTCAGTATCCCGGTAACGTCGGACGGTGACAATTTTCCGGGATAACCGGTGATTTCAATATACCGGAACCCATGAAAAGTAAACCGGGGTTGGAATACTTCCAGCCCGCCGCCCTTAAGTGTGAAATGATCCGTGGCCTTAGCTGCTCTTAAATTTTCTGTAAAAAGGGTGCCGTCGGGTTTCAGCCATTCACCATACCGCAGCGTAACAGTGGCACCGGCCGGGCCATGGACTTTCAATCGGCACACACCGGTAATCAGTTGTCCCAGATCACAGATCAACACCCCCGGCCTGGGTTCGGTGATAGCGCGGCAGGGAAATTCTTCAATGGCACGAACCGGCTGTTCCATTTGCGCCGCCAATCGTCGGGTATATTCCTGCCCGCCCGGCACTGCGGAGACCTTCCGCCATGGTAATGCGGGATTGAATTCTGGAGTGTTCCACCCGGGCTGTTCCAAGCGGGCATCATACGTTTCACCGTTGAGATTATCCGCATAAACCACCGGTCCTCCGGAGGCGGTCCAAGTCGAATCAGTGCCAATTATTTCCGAGGTTGCATCATGATATTGAACATGCAATTGCGCCAAGAGAGCTGGTACATTGCCAAAAAGATTTTTGCCAAACCAGCCCACATGCCCGCAATACCAGCCGGGGGCCAGCATGGCCCCTAGTACGTTAGCTCCGGGCACCAGCAGATGCGTGACATCATACATTTGATAGTCAATGCGATTGTAATAATTGGTATCACCGGGTGCGAACAGTTGCCGGCTTACCGCGTGGCCATTGAGAGATAATTCATAAATACCCAAAGCTGATGCGTAAATCCAGGCCCGTTTGATTCCGGCTTTGAGCTTTATTTTCCGACGCAACATGGGCGTTCGCAGTATGCCGCCGGGAAACGCTTTGCCATCCGTCAATATCATTCCGGTCGGCTCCGTCTGGCCAGTTAAAAATGGATTGGCGTGATGGTTGTTCAATGGTGCATTCATTAACACCTGTTGATCCGGACCGGTAACGCGCAAATCTCTGAATTCCGAAGTTTCTCCATTGGCTTCGCGCAAGCCGATCGTACCCAGGGAAAATGTTCGGTCGTCCGTGATATCGACCCGATGATTATTGATATAAGTTTTTATCCGGTGGCCTTGTAACACAATTTTCAGCGTGTGCCAATGGGCCATTTCCGCATTCGTAAGAATATTGCCCAGCGCTACTTGCTTAAGCACGCGATATCCGCCATTTTCACGGACATGTTCCTTGAGCACCGGAACGGAGCCGTAGGTGTTAATCTGCCACATATAGCCATCACCATTAGGTTGTGATCGGAAAAATATTCCGGCAGCATGGGCTTGAATTTTAAAATCAATTTGCAGCGTATAGTCTTTCCAGTTCTCGCCGATCGGTTCGGTTCCAACCCACTGGGCCACCCAGTGCTTGGGATCCATAACGCCCATAGTCCAGACGGCGGATTTGCTCCAAAGCGAAACTGCACCGTTTTGATCCCACACCCGCACACGCCAGTAGCAGCGTTGGTGTGAAGACAACGGTTTACCGGCGAAAGGAATGTCGACGGAGTTGGAGGACATGATCCGGCCAGAATTCCAAATATCACAGTGGTTCGGTGTCAGCAGTGCCAATTCAGATGCAACAATAATTTGCCAGCCAGTTTGCGACTGCCCGCGAACCTCCGTGGCCGTGGTGTCAAGTTTCCAAGCCAGACGGGGAAACTGGCGATCAATACCCAGCGGGTTGCTTAGATGTTCGCAGGTTAATGCGACGGGAATAAGTGACGACCGCTCCGCTGAAGCATGGGTTACATCGCCCCTTGCCAACACAGTCGCGGATGCCGCGCCGATGGATGCGATCATACTGCGTCGCGTGAGCATAACGCTGCCCTCCGTGGATGGGCGGTGCGATAAACACGCAGAATGTTGATGGGGCTTTGCGTCTGGATGGTTTTGCAAAATAGATCCTCTCTTTTTTAATGCGGAAGCGGTGGCATGGGCTTTCTTTGCGTTGCGGATGGCAGCAGCATCGGTCGAGGGCTGCCCCCGAAGGGCAATAATCCGACGGTGCCGTTACCCACGATTTACTGGGTTGGCAGTGTCGGCAGGGGACTGGGCGTATCCCAATGGGCGTGCCAGTGCAGGGTCCATAAATTACGCAGAGGAACAGTTTCCGCATGGCCATCCAGGAAGTCCACGTTAATTGCATCACCGTGGCGGGCCATGCAATAACGCGACATTTGAGATCCAGCCGTAACCACGCCCCAATTTCCGGTTAAATCAGGCGGAGGCGCATCGCCCCCGTCCGGCCATGCGCCATACCAGTTGCAGTCCGCAATAAATGGGATCAGCCCGGGTTGAGGGCTGCCGTAATTCTGATAATAGGATGTCGAATATGCCAGCGGGGCGGATGATCCGAGGTTGATCATAAAAGTGTTGACGGCGTAACTGCTGCTCCATGTAGTGGGCGTTGACGCGGGATACGGCTGAAATAAATTCTGGCAAATCCAGGGTGTGGTCGCGTTGCCCTGTTGCCCCCAGCCAAACTGCAATGGATTTGGAACGGTTGCCAGGGGCGGGGCATCCGGGCAGAAACCGGCGGTCAGGATATTGGGATCAAAATCGTAATATTCAATCAGCCAATTCGGGCCATCAAGGCTGTTGGCAAAAAACACATGATATTCATCCAGATATTCCTGACCGGCAATTCCGAATTGCCGCAAATTGGATTCGCACACCACCGTATTGGCTAACGCCCTGGCCCGCGCCAAGGCGGGTAACAGCAGAGCGATTAACACCGCAATGATACTGATGACCACCAGCAATTCCACCAGCGTAAATCCGTGCCGCAGATTATGTTTTTTCATAAGTACACTCCTATTGCTACACCAAAAGGCGTGAGGGCCGAGAGATTTTGTTCTCCTCGGCCCTCCATTTTGTCTTCATTCACTGGGCGTGGCTGGAACGCCTTTAGTACAAAATACAACTCCGGAGAATGCCCGGATTCGATATCCGCCGGGATGACACATGCTGCACCTTCAGCGGCGATCTTTCGCATGGCTTATGCCGTTCGCCGCCGTTTCAACAGCAGCAGCCCCGCCATGCCGATACCCATCAGGCCCAGTGTGGCCAGTTCCGGCACCAAGGTGTAAATACCCTGTTCCGCAGTACCCGATCCGGTGGTGGTAAAAGCGAAATCACTGGGCGTGGCCGTGGCACCGTTGAGTGTGATCTGACCCGCCGTAACTAGGTTGTCGAAGTAGCTGCGACTGGTCACCTGGTTAAGCGATAATTCACCCCGGCTGCCGGACAGGAAGTTAATTACGCCTTTTGTTCCGATGGTCAGGGAACTGGACGCAGTTTGTTCAAACACACCTGATCCCAAGCCAAAAGTGAGCGTACCCGAGCCAGTTTGGCCGCCGGCATTATTGCCGATTGTGGTACCGCCGGCAGTAATTTTAAATACGCCTCCGGTGATCGTCAGGACGCCTGTTCCCGGCCCGCCATTACCGGCGTTGCCAAGCACTACACCGGCGGCCCCGGCTGTGGTATTGGCCGTAATGGTTCCGCCAGAAAGATTAATGGTTCCCACGTCGGGATTATTTACATTACCGAGGATAACCTGGTTATCTGAAATGTTGAAATTGCCGCCTGACACATTGAGTGTGCCTGATGAAACCTGACCAATTAGGGCACCGCTGTTGGTAACGTCAGCATCGGTGAAGGTGCCCCCGCTGATATTCAATACGGCACCAAGGCTAATCTCAAATTGACCGTCGAATGAGGTGGTGCCATCAACCGCAGTGTAATCAAGAGGGTGGGCGGTACCGCTGACGGTTACGTTGTCGGCTGCGGAATAACTATTTCCAGTGCCGTTATTGGCGCCACCGATGACCGGTGCCGGATTGGACCAATTGGAAGCCACAGTTGGATCGGAACTATTCGTGCCATTCCAGGTAAATACAGTGGCACCAGCATTGCCCGCCAATACAGTCACCCCGCCTGCGATAGCGGCCAAAGCCATGAGTGAATAAAATTTACGCAACATAAAAAAACCTCCTGAATAAGTCTTCACTTCCGCTCCCGTGCTTCCAACCGACAAGGTTGATACGACAGGGGCGGAAAATTCGGACCTGTTAATACATTCGCTCGAAATCCAAATGGCAAAAGGGGCAAATACGGTGCCCCCTTATGCCGTTCGCCGCCGTTTCAACAGCAGCAGCCCCGCCATGCCGATACCCATCAGGCCCAGTGTGGCCGGTTCCGGCACCAAGGTGTAAATACCCTGTTCCGCAGTACCCGATCCGGTGGTGG
>JAJYGE010000508.1 GCA_021785155.1 Planctomycetota bacterium | reverse complement strand
CCATAAAGCAATGAAACATTCATCCCGGAATTTTCCATACACGCTGTTCGACACAATCCGGAATCTCTCTGCCATCGCGCCTTTCCTGCTGGCATCCGCCGGCGGCCAGGTACAAGCCATAAACGCACATCACCCAGCCGGTCCCTCAACATCCATAGTGACAGTAAGCATTGCATCAGAGCAGTCAAAGATTCATATGATTCTAAAAGAGTTGCAGCAGCGCGGCACCACCTTGCATAATTTTCAGGCTCATCTGGTGGTACAGGTGCATCATTTACGAACCGATGAAAAAGATATGAATATCGGTCATATCTGGTATCAGCAGAGCAAAGGAAAAACCAGGTTTGATATTCGTTTTGACATGCTGGTCGTTGATGGTGCTATTGCCAAGCGCCACGCGGATCATGATATTGTTTTTGACGGACACTGGCTTATCGATCGCAATGGCAGCGCCAAAATATTCCGTAAAATTGAGATCGCGCCGCCGGGCAAACAATTCAATCCGTTGCGGCTCGGTCAGGGGCCGATACCCATTCCCATCGGGCAAAAACCATCGGATGTGGAAAAGGAATTTCATATTCAATTGCTGAAAAGTAAAAAAATGCCCCCGCATACCGTTGGCCTGAAACTCATTCCGCGTGATAAATCGGCATTTACCTTTGTGGAAGTGGACTTTTGGATAAACACCCGAATATGGTTGCCAGTTGAGATTATTCGCACGGATCCTGACGGCACCCCGACCACGGCAACGCTAAGCAAGATTGTCGTTAACAGGACAATGCGGCATGATTTTCATCTATCACCACCGGGTTCCGGATGGACGGTCGTAGTGAAACATTATCAGTACCGTTAGGCTCTGAGGCGGAGCCACGGCAATATCATCCTCTATTGCGGTGGCTCCGAACCTGATTCATTTTATGACGGCTTGAATAAATTATCCGCCAAAATAATCCGAGAGAATCTTTTTTTTGCTGCTTGGCGGATTTTGTGCAATCAACGCACGATCAGTGGTGACAATAATGACACCAGCCATGGCACCGGGAAATCCGTGTACGCCCGGTCGATGGGCTGGCTGCACGCTGTGATGATAAATCGTCGAAAGAATGGCGTGAACCGGGCAGTAATAGGGATATATTCCGGGTTTGGTAAGAACCAATTTGTAGGTGTGTACTCCGGCTTTGGGGCCGGTTGTACCCATGAGCATACCGGAATTAATAGCGGTATTCGGCTTGCCGGTCAGCGGAAAATAGCCATTGACCATGTGAGCACCGGTATCTTCATTGACAAAAATCACCGGCTCACCCGGTGCCACAGCGATGACGGATTCCACAAACGCATTGGCTCCATCCATATGCACATAGACCGGCTTCATGGAAGCGACTGGCGCTGCTGCCGGCGCTTTAGCCACCAGCGGGCGCATGGGGTGAAAAACCAGCAGTGTTGTTGTAAGCACTGCACCGAGAATAAAAGAGGCGACGCCAATTCTAACGGTGGGATTCATCAATTAACTCCATAAATCAAAGGTTTTTCTGAATTCCAAAAACAACTGAATGTCTATACGACGGGAGCCGGTGTCATGATCTCTAAAATTTCAATTTTTGCATTTCGACTTGAAAGCCACAGCCGGTGCAGCGACAAACCGCCAACATAAAGATATCCAAACATGAAAACAAGCATGAATGGCACACACGAGGCCGCACGATTAAACCACAGGGAAATAATCACACACGCAAGTAAATACAGACCAATGGCCAATTCCGCAAATGGAAGCCACTGGGCCTTGTGCGCAAAGGTACCGGCGCGCCGTTTCCATTGATCGGATGATTCGTTCACGCCCACACCGTATTTGGGCGTTCGCACAAATTCACTCTGATGACCAAGCAGTCCCTCCATTACCGCTATGGCGTTGGCCAAACTAATGCCCATGCCTATAGCCATTAAAAAGGGAACCAGCAGAACGCCGGCCAGATAATTCTCTTTGATTTCCCTCTGGGCAACAACGTAAAACGTACCGGCGGAAAAAGTCAGAATCGTGAAAAGAACCGACATTATCAACCACAGAACTGGATATTCCGCGGAAAGCACGCCAGCACCGGCGAAACAAAATGCGGGAAAAAACAGAATCGCAACCAGTACCGCCATCGGATACACCACGCCAGAGGTAAGGTGAAAAAAGGCCTCAATTTTGACGGATCGCGGTTGCGCTGATCGCAACACTGTCGGAAGCAATTTCACTGCGGTTTGGACACTGCCTTTTGTCCACCGATGCTGCTGCTGCTTGAAGGCGGTGATTTCCGGCGGCAACTCCGCCGGGGACGTTATATCACCCAGATATTTGATCTTCCAACCACGCAACTGTGCACGATACGAAAGGTCCATATCCTCAGTTAATGTATCATGCTGCCAGCCGCCGGCATCAGCAATAGCCGATTTCCTCCACACGCCGCCGGTTCCGTTGAAATTGATAAATCTGCCGCTGCGACTGCGGGCGGTATGCTCAATGACAAAATGGCCATCGAGAAAAATCGCCTGAGATCTGGTCAACAGCGATTGGGTTCGATTGAGATGCTCCCAACGGGTTTGCACGCAACCGATCTCCGGATCGGTAAATTCATGTATCACGGCCCGCAACATATCGGGACGAGGCACAAAATCAGCGTCGAATATTGCTATGAATTCGCCGGTCGCACGGGCCGAACCATTTTCCAGTGCACCGGCCTTAAATCCCGTGCGATTGGCACGATGAATATATTGAACATCAAATCCCAAGTGCCGGAATTGCTCACACGTCACGCGCGCCATTTGGGCGGAGCAATCCGTGGAATCGTCCAGTACCTGAATTTGCAGCAGTTCGCGAGGGTAATCTAAGGCGCACACCGCAGTAATGACCCGTTGGGCAACGTAGCGTTCATTAAATAACGGCAGTTGCACAGTTACGCGCGGCAGCGTTACAAATTCAGTCGGCTTGGCCGGCGTTTTCTGGGAATTGCGGTAGTACAGAAATAATTCCCAGTATCGGTGCATGCCATAAATCGTCAGTACGATCAAGCATAGAAAATAAAGCGTAATTGGAACAAACTGTAACGTTTCTTGCATCAGTCCATATCCCGAGCCAGTCAACTGGTTCCTTCTTCAAAACACCTAACCCCAAACCTCGCCCCTGTTTGGAAGTTTAAGTCCTGTAAAAGCAGTTTGCAATGGCTGCTCAACTTTTTTTCGTTTTAACGAATTATTTATCGTCCGGACGTCCAGCAACGCCCGTATTCGTATTTACGTATTTATCACGTATTCGACCGATCATGCCTTGAGCATCGAGCGTTTCGAGCTTACCAGGATTCCAAGGGACAAAAAACCCGTCTCCAGTTTTACGCGGAATGATGTGGTAATGTGCATGGTGGACAGATTGCATGGCTTCAACACCGCTGTTGAGAAGAATATGGCACGCGGGGGCATTGACGGCGGCGCAAACGGCACCCGCAAGTGCAGGTAGTTGGCAACCCAACTCGGCACTAATCTCCGGCGGCATATCGAAAATATTACGAATATGGCGCTTAGGAATTACCAAAGTGTGGCCAGTAACGACAGGCCCAACATCGAGAAAACAAAGAATGTTCTGATTTTCAAAAATTTTATGGCAGGGAACTTCGCCGGCGATAATTCGGCAGAAAATACATTCCGCACTGCGATGGGATTGCTCTGATATTCAACGCTCCAAGAGTCATATTGGAAGGACTTAATTGCTTTTAAGCTTGCTTAAAGCGCCAGGAATATCTGAAAAAAGCCGATGTTCCAGTTCGCCGATCTTCTCGACCCGGCGCGCGTGTCGGCCATCTTCAAAGGGAGCTTTTAACCAGGCCGAAACAATGCGGCGTATTAATTCGCCACCCAGCAAATCCACCGCCAGGCACAGTACGTTGGCATCGTTATATCGGCGGGAAATTTCGGCAGTTAATTCATCGTGGCAAATGGCGGCGCGAATACCCGGAATTTTATTGGCGACAATCGACATACCGATGCCGCTGCCATCAAGCAAAATAGCCAATTGCGCCTTGCCTTCCACGATAGCAAGTGACGCGGGTACCGCAAAATCAGGGTAGTCACAAGCCTTGGCGTCAAAGGCACCAAAATCCTCCGCGCCATGGCCTTCCACCCGCAACTGTTCAATAAGCTGCAGCTTGATATTAAACCCACGATGATCGCAAGCCAGGGCGATGTTCATAATTCCAACTCCGCAAGGCGGTAACGAATCAGTTTTTCAAGCCGTTGTGCCGTTCTCCGATAAACCTGTTCTCCCTTGCCGATCGGATCTTCAATATCTCCATCAGGGTCCAAAGTAAACGTCTTTTCGCTCAGAAGCGGCGCATGGGCTATTATTTCATCGCGATGAGCTTGCGTCATAGTATAAATCATATCAGCGCGCCGCAATAAATCATCTGTCAGCGGCATGGACCGATGCTTATGAATATCCGCTCCCATCTCGCCCACAACTTTTACCGCTTCCGGGGCCGCCGGCATGCCGCTGGCGGCATGTACCCCGGCGGAACGCACCAGCACATGCTGATTAGGCAACTCATCTACTGGAATATGCAATTTTCCAGACAAAATTTGCGCCGCCAGCCCGGCCGCCATGGGAGACCGACACGTATTGCCGCTGCATACGAAAACAATAACCATATCTTCCAATCGGCGAATCACACGTTCTGCGATCGCCCCTTCACGTAGAACCGCCAGATGATGGCCGGTAATTCGCACGAGCGTGGAAAGACTTTTATAGCGCGGTGCGGGACCCGCAACAATAGCAGATAATTGCCGACTTAAGGAATCAGGCAAATCTTCCGCAGCATCCACACGCTGATTAGCTGTGGCTCCGACGATCGTCACCGGTTCGCCCACGCTATTGATAATATCACGCGTTATTTCAATTTCCGTGCAGCGCAACGTCAAGCAGCCGTCCACCATTGCTTCAGCAGTTGTTTGCCGCCCCACCCGCCGCGTCAGGCGCTCCACATCGGAATGATCGACCGGCAATTGAATCGATACCGGTCCGGGCCACAAACGTCGGATCAGCCGACGCGCCAAGGGGGGAACATGCGAAACGAACTGAGCAACGCAGTCGGCTGAGGGAACATGAATAACCCATGCCGGATGTCCCTGAACTCCCAGAGCATCTTTCAGTGCTTGAATTCCAGATGCTTGCGTCATGCTCACGGCGATCCCGAAAACCGTTTCGGTGGGAAGTCCCACCAATTTGCCGGCACGCAACGCATCGGCAGCGCGCAACACAAGATCATCCGCGGTGCGATGGCTGGATTTAACCGGCATGACTTTCATTGGTGGCAATTCCATGCTTGGCGCTTCAACGCTTGTCAGGATAGAACGCATTGTAAAACAGCGCGTAATTGGTGCGTACCATATTGCAGAGATCTTTTCCCAGCACATCTACGAAATCAGGCGTCA
>JAJYGE010000432.1 GCA_021785155.1 Planctomycetota bacterium | reverse complement strand
GGCCGCGGTATCATCACCAGGATCGGCAGCTATTCGGGGCCGGTACGCTACAAAGTTACCGCATTCGAGAAAATATGAATCATCCGCGGAACTCTCCGACGAACCACCAATACGGTCCGCGCCTTTTTGGCAATGTTTGGACGAGAGATCACCCAATACGAATGATTGCTGGGTTGATCCGCATGCGGTGCCGTGTGGCCGCCGCAGTACGGGCACAGGCTACCGTTTCCTTCAACGTCCAATTTATGGGCAGGCTGACCCCGAGATGTTTCGTCGGCCTGAGTTGTGAAACCGCCGGTTCGCGGCTCGGCTGTATCAGGATATATGGGCGCTTCTTTGACGCGACGAGCACGCATCGCTTGTGGGCCAATGTCCATTACCGATGGCGGCAGCAGCCGAATCTCAATTTCGGACTGAAAGAGCACAAATTGATTTGTCCATGTAGTCAAGTGAAACAGCTATTGTACCAGCGTAACGAGCATTATAATCTAAACGCACGGATGGAAGATCGAAAAGGTGCTCAGCACCGTCAGCGAGGCTGGAATGCGAGGCTTTAACTTCGACCGACTTATATACAACATCATCGATATGTCTGCATGGTGGAATAATGCAACTGCACGTCGCGTCAGCGGTGTGATGCGACAGGAATTATGTCACACTGGACTCTAAACTGATGGATTCAATGAACTCCGGCAGATGGATGGCAGAAGGTTTTCCGAAACAGCGGATGGTGGTGTTGCCGCGACCGGTGGTTGACCGGGCATTGCGCGGATTGCTGCCGTTACAATTGGTTCCATCGGATGTGGGATATTTCCCGGACGCTAAAAATCATTATTGTGACCGGCCGAAAGGCACGTCGCAGTGTATCGTGATGTTGTGTGTAAGGGGAAAAGGGTGGGTAAAACTCGGTAGGGACTCCTACGATCTGGAACCCGGCAATCTTGTGGTCATACTTCCCGGTCAGGCCCACAGTTATGGGTGCAATGCGGAGCATCCATGGACCATTTATTGGTGCCATGCGGCCGGCTCGGATACCCGTTATTTTACGGATATGCTGGACCGGCGCGATGTATTGCCGATTCTACATGTCAGCGGTTATCTTAATCTTGTCCCGATATTTGAAGCGATGATCGACGAATTGTCGCTGGGTTATTCGGCTAATCATTTAATTGTGGCCTCCATGGCATTAGGCCATTTACTGGCGCTGATTGTCGCGTGCGGCCAATCGGCCCAAGTTGATCAAGTCAGCCGTAACCGAATTCCCCAGGCCATCGAATATATGAAAAACCGCTGGCAGAAGACGCTTACGGTGCCGGATATTGCGCGATCCTGCAATCTGTCAACATCCCAATTCAGCTCATTATTCAAAGAATTAACCGGTTATTCGCCGCTGGATTATTTTCTGCGGCTCAAGATGCAGCGGGCGGCGGAAATGCTCGACACCACCACCCGCCCGCTCAAGGAAATTGCCGCCGATGTCGGATTTTCAGATCCATTGTATTTTTCGCGGGTCTTTCATCGGATTTATAAAATCTCGCCCAGTGAGTACCGACTCGCGGCCAAGGGTTAACGGCCGTCGAATCGTCCATGCCCATCGTGGATTGCGCTATTCCATAAATAACGTCTTATGGTCAAAATGAAAGGGGCTTCGCTGCTTGGTTCAGTAAAGGATGAAGATGATGGCAAAGGGAAACGGTTCTGTGAATGCACACAATGGCAAACTCCATCTCCCGGATGCGCCGAGTGATCTAACCGGTCCGGTGAAGGCCTGGGCACAGACGGTCATAATTCCAACGTATGAACCGGAGATTCCAGATAAAAACCCGTTATTTCTGGAAAAGCGCGTTTATCAGGGCAGCAGTGGCCGGGTGTATCCGCTGCCGGTCATTGATGCCATTGCCACCACCAGCCGGGACCGGGCCTGGCAGGCGGTGCATTTAGAAAATGAATTTATCCGCGTGATGATATTGCCGGAACTGGGGGGCAGAATTCACATCGGTCTGGATAAAACCAACGGATACGATTTTTTCTACCGGCAAAATGTCATCAAGCCGGCGCTGGTGGGCCTGGCCGGGCCGTGGGCCTCCGGCGGTGTGGAATTTAACTGGCCCCAGCATCATCGCCCGGGCACATTCATGCCCGTGAACTGGTACATTGAACAACATCCTGATGGGGCATACACAATCTGGTTGAGTGATCATGATCCAATGAATCGCCTGAAGGGAATGCACGGTGTGTGCCTGCGGCCTGGTGTGGCGCGGGTGGAGCTTAAAGTCAGGCTTTTCAATCGTACCTTGTTGCCCCGGACATTTCTCTGGTGGGCCAATGTCGCGGTTCATGTGGACCAACATTACCAATCCTTCTTTCCTCCGGATGTGCATTTTGTCGCCGATCATGCCCGACGGGCTAACAGTGAATTTCCACTTTGTCGCGGCCAATATTACGGCGTGAATTATGGCCGGCGCGCCAAGCATGGAATTGCGCCGGATCAGATCCCCGTCCATTTTGTGCCACCGGGAAATTATCCGCCCAATGATTTGAGCTGGTACGCCAATATCCCCGTGCCCACCAGTTATATGGCCATAGGCTCCCAGCATGATTTCAGTGGTGGTTATGATCATGCCAAAAAGGCCGGGCTGATTCATGTGGCTAATCATCATATCGCCCCCGGGAAAAAACAGTGGACCTGGGGCAATCATGAATTTGGTTATGCGTGGGATCGCCATTTAACCGATTCGGATGGACCTTACATTGAGCTTATGGCGGGCGTATTTACCGATAATCAACCGGATTTTTCCTTTCTCGCGCCCGGTGAAACACGCACTTTTATCCAATACTGGTATCCGATTCAAAAAATCGGGCCGGCCATCGCGGCCAATGAAAATGCCGCCCTAAGTCTCCAGAAAATTGACCGCACCTGGCGACTCGGCGTTGCGGTAACACAAGGTCATAAGCGCATTGTTATTTCCTTGCTTTACCGAGGCAAACTCATCGACGAATATCGGGCCAAAGCCCGGCCGGCTGATCCGATCCTGTTAACAATACCTCCATCCCGACGGCTGGATTTAAGGCAACTGGAATTGGTGCTGCGCGATGAACATGGCGACATTCTGCTGGCATATCTTCCGGAGGCGAAATACCGGAGGCGGACAAAAGCTCCACCTCCGGCAACAGAGCCGCCATTACCCGCCGACGTCAAATCCAACGACGAACTTTATCTGATCGGCCTGCACCTGGATCAATATCGCCACGCCACGCGATATCCGGAGACTTATTGGCGCGAGGCGTTACGGCGTGACCCCGCAGACAGCCGCTGCCTCAATGCCATGGGTCTGTGGCATCTCCAACGCGGTGAATTTGCGATTTCCAGAGAACATTTCCAACGTGCCATCAACCGTCTGACCAGCCGTAATTCCAATCCTTACGATGGCGAAGCATTTTATAATCTTGGTCTGGCCCAGCGATTTCTTGGTGATGATGCGGCGGCCTATGACGCCTTTTACAAATCCACCTGGAATCAGGCGTGGCAGGCGGCAGCGTTTCTGGAACTGGCGCGAATTGATTGTCAGCGCGGCAATTGGACGATTGCGCTGGAACATCTGGATCAATCCCTGTTACGGGATTCAGACAACCTGAACACCCGGAATCTGAAATCCATTGTCCTTCAAAAGTCAGGCCGTTCCGCCGAAGCGAAGGTACTTTTGGAAAATACCGGACAATTGGATCCTCTGGATGGTTGCTGCCGATTCCTGCGTGGCGCGCTTGCCAATGTGCCAACACAGGAACGGCTGGACATAGCATTGGATTTCGCACGCGCCGGTTTATGGGATAATGCTGTGGCGGTTCTGCCCCAACCGGAAGATGCGGTTGATAACGGCACGGCACCGCTGGTTCATTATTATCGCGGCTATTTTCAACAACGCGCCGGACAATTGGCTTCAGCGAAAAAGAGTTTTTTGGCAGGAGCCAAGGCTTCTCCCGACTGGTGCTTTCCTTCGCGGCTGGAGGAAATTCTGATTCTGGAAACGGCCATGACGGTCAATCAAACCGATGGCTACGCCCATTATTATCTGGGCAATCTGATGTATGATCGCAAACGCCATCGCGACGCCATTCGGAACTGGGAAATAGCGGCCCGCTTGAAGCCGGATTATGCGGTCATCTGGCGGAATCTTGGTATTGGGTACTTCAATGTGCTTAAGCAACCGGACAAGGCCGCCCGGGCGTATCAGAAAGCCCGGCAATGCAATCCCGCGGACGCACGATTGCTGTATGAACAGGATCAACTTGGTAAACGCATCGGCTGGTCAATGGATCAGCGGTTGGCCACGCTGCGGTCGCACGTTGATCTGGTACAACGGCGCGATGATCTGACCATTGAATATTGCACCCTGTTGAACCTGACGGGAAACAATGCTGAGGCGCTGGCAATATTGCAATCTCGGCGGTTCCAGCCGTGGGAAGGGGGAGAAGGTCGGGTGCTGGAGCAATATGTTCGCGCCAAGATGACCCTTGGCCGCACGTTACTGCGGAACGGCAAGCCCACCGAGGCGATGGAGTATTTCCTCGCCGCGCTCCAACCGCCGGAAAATCTTGGCGAAGCCCGGCACCCTCTGGCCAATTGCAGCGATATATATTTTTATCTGGGACAGGCCCAGGCCGCACTGGGCCACAAAGCGGAGGCTCGACAATGGTGGCATCGCGCCGCACAATCGCGCGGAGATTTTCGACAGATGGCGGTAACCGCATGTTCTGAATTAACGCTGTACAGCGCTCTGGCGCTGCGTCAACTGGGCAGGACGCAATCCGCGGAAGAACTTCTGCACGCGATTCTGGCGCACGCGAACCAACTAGCGCAAACGCCCTCCACCATTGATTATTTCGCCACGTCACTGCCCACACTGCTGCTTTTTGAGACCGATGTGCGGGAAGGGCAAACCAATACCGCATTATTCCTCAAAGCACAGGTGTACTTCGCACAAGGAAAAAATAAACAATCCGGCCAACTCCTGAAGACGATTTTGCGATCTGATGCCAATCATGCCCTGGCATCGGAATTACTGGCAGAGGTGGACAGCCGGCGCATGAATCGGACCGCCGATAATTCATAATCGGTCATGAAAGATAAATGTTGCATCCACAAAAAGGAACTGATCATGATGCAGGGTGAATGGGTGCCGTCAGAAACCGAAAAAGTCCGGCTTGGTTATGTTCTTCCTATTGCATTGGTGGCGGCGCTGAACCATTACCCCACACATCGCTTGCATAGTGCCCTGTTCCAGCGATAATTACGGGTTGACGGAGGGCCAAGGGGTTGTGGGCGCGAAGCGAGAAAGATGGCGTATGGATGCATACGTTGACGACGAGCGCCAAAGCCCACGGCCTCTTGGCCCCCGCCCGGTTTAAGGCCAATCAACCCGTAATTATGGCTGGAACAGGGCACAAAGCCGGCGGGGCGCGG
>JAJYGE010000142.1 GCA_021785155.1 Planctomycetota bacterium | reverse complement strand
TTTGCCTTGGACGCTTAGTGTATTTAAAGATAATGCGGGGGTCATCGCGCTGGATGATCAGTGGGCGGTGTGCATGAAAGTGGAAACGCACAATCGGCCCTCCGCGATTGAACCCTACGGCGGCGCGGCAACGGGTATCGGCGGTTGCATACGCGATGTGATTGCCACCGGCGGAGGAGCCAAACCGATAGCCAGCACGGATATATTTTGTTTTGCCGATCCATCTACGCCTAATGAGCAGGTGCCGGTGGGCGTATTGCATCCGCGGCGGATTGCCCAAAGAGTGGTGGCCGGGGTGCGCGATTACGGCAACCGCATGGGTATTCCAACGGTGAACGGGGCGGTTTATTTTGACCAAAGGTATATCGGTAATCCGCTGGTGTTCTGTGGATCGGTGGGTTTGTTGCCACGGCATCTGGCGGATAAGCGCGATGCCAAGGCGGGTGATCGGATTATTCTTATTGGTGGACGTACAGGCCGAGATGGCATTCATGGGGCCACCTTTTCCAGCGATGTCATAACCGACAAGCATGGCGATGAATTCAGTCATGCGGTGCAGATCGGCAATGCCATAACGGAAAAAAAGATGCTGGATGTGATTTTGCAGGCGCGGGATTGTGGCCCGCTGTACAACGCCATTACCGATTGCGGTGCCGGCGGCTTATCCAGCGCCATTGGTGAAATGGGGTCACACACCGGCGCCACGGTGGAACTCGATAAAGTGCCGCTGAAATATGATGGGCTCAAATACGCGGAAATCTGGATCAGCGAGGCGCAGGAACGCATTGTATTATCCGTAGCGCCGGAAAATGTTGCCCGAATTTTGGAATTGGCGGCAGCGGAGGATGTGGAAGCCACGGATATTGGCGTGTTTGATGGTTCGGGGAAATTAACCCTGCTGTATCAGGGGCAAAATGTCGGCTGCATGGATATGGAATTTATTCATGACGGTCTGCCGAGTCCGATTCGGCAGGCGGTATGGCAGGAGCCGGTATTGCCCAAGGCCACGGTGGCCGAGCCAACGGATTATGCCCAGACGCTAAGCCAGTTGCTGGCGATGCCGACATTGGCCAGTAAACATTGGATAATCCGTCAGTATGATCATGAAGTGCAGGGATCAACCATTATTAAACCCTTGATCGGCCCCGGTGGCGATGGGCCGGGTGATGCCGCGGTCATTGCGCCTGTTGCCGACAGCAGGCGCGGCGTGGCGCTGGCAAATGGTTGCCAGCCGCGATTGGGAGATCTGGATCCTTATCAGATGACATTAAGCGGCATGGATGAGGCGATTCGTAACATCGTGTGCGTTGGCGGCGATCCGGAAACCACGGCATTGTTGGATAATTTTTGCTGGCCCAAATGTTCAGACCGCATGCACCTCGGTGCCCTGGTGCGTGCCTGTCAGGCCTGTTACGACGGAGCGATGGCGTTTCGCACGCCATTTATTTCCGGCAAAGATTCGCTGTCCAATGAATTTATCACCGACGAAGGTAAACGAATCTGCATTCCCTATACCTTGTTGATCAGTGCCATCAGCATTGTGCCCGATGTTTCACGATGTATTACCATGGACGCCAAGGCGGCGGGAAATTATCTCCTGCTGGTGGGGCAAACACATCGGCACATGGGCGGATCATGGTATTACGCTTTGCATAATCAGAATGGTCGGAGCATTCCGGCGGTGGATTTGGCCACGGCACCGGGCGTGCATAAGAAAATCGCCGAGTTAATTACTGCCGGTTTGGTGGCCAGTGCGCATGATCCTTCGGAAGGTGGGCTGGCGGTGGCATTGGCGGAAATGCTCTTTGCCGGGCGGTTGGGGGCGGAAATTGATCTCGCCGGTGTACCGCACGATGACGATGTGGATCGCGATGATATTCTATTATTTTCTGAATCTCCCACGCGCTATGTGCTGGAAGTTAAGCCGGAATATCTGGATGACGTGCTGCGCCGCCTGAGAGGCTTGGCCTTCGGTATTCTGGGTCGCGTCACGCACGAACCAAAATTGGTGGTGCAGTCCATCGGTGGCAAAACGATTATCAACACTCCAGTGGAACAATTCCGCCGGGCGTGGCGCAAAACACTGGATTGGTAGAAAAAAGTGGTGCCGGGGCCTATTGCTGATTTTCCAAGACAATGCGTTCTGCAAGCGCACCGGCCTCAATCTCTAATGGAGCCTCGAAATATCCGACCTCGCATACCTGACGGATATACGCGGTGAGCATGCCTATCAAGCCCATGCGTTCAAATTGTGCGACGTGTGCCAGTTCGTGTGCGATCAGTCTGCGTCGCTGCGCCGGCGGATTCGGGAAATCCTCAATGAGTATCCCATAACGGACCGTGATAGCGGCGGCTTTAGGAAAACCGGCTTTGCGTGCCAAGGGGATCAAAAGCTGGCCGCCAGGCTCCCCGATGGTGCATCGGTCCAATACACGGACGCGTTCGGGGTGGGTGACGCCTAAAAGAGAGGCATCAATTTTTTCGTCACAGGTAAGTGGTCTTCCAGAAAGAATTGCTCGCCGCTCTGATTGAAGCACCCAAATTGCGGCAACGGGGGCGGCCAGCGGTGCCAGCGCCATCAGGATTGGATGCATAGGTCTCATAACATGAAGAATGTAACGTGTGTGAGAAATTGTGGCAATACAGGCATCGCCCCCCAAAAACTTATCCTGTCATTTGGCCCGCACTCTTTACGCGCTATTGGCAGGAATAAAGTTTTTTCCTATAATGCTTGATTCCGATGATACCGGGCCGTTAAGACCGGCGGGAGATCGGGATTTGGATTTGAGGAGTTGGCGACGATGCCACATGTAATTACTGAGCCGTGCATTGGCACAAAAGATTCTTCGTGTGTAGCGGTATGCCCGGTAGATTGTATCCACCCGCGCAAAGATGAGTCCGAATTTACGCCCGCTACGCAGTTGTATATTGACCCGGATACCTGCATTGACTGCGGATTGTGCGTTGATGAATGTCCGGTCAAGGCAATTTTTCCCGAGGACGATGTCCCGGAAGAATGGAAGAAATATATCGCCGTTAACGCGGACCATTATAAGAAATAAACAAGGTACCTGGGCCATGACTTGGGCGAAAATATTGATTTTCTCCCGAATCTGGCCGTTATACGGGATCACGTAGCTGACTTGTATCAGCCAACCATCGAACAGGCACATTGGCAATGGCGGTCATTGCGGATGTTAATTAAGCCGGTTCGCGTGCCCGCAAGTTGAGGATTTATTCATGGCCACAACCACTCGCAAACCCCGTTTTCAAAGCTTCAGCCGTCCGAAAATCCGGATCGGAAAAGTTGCCAGCACCGGCAAAGTATATGTCGATTACAAAGACACTGAAACGCTGAAGAAAATGCTTACACTCAATGGCAAAATTCAGCCCCGTACCCGTATTGGCGCCGCCGCGTTTGAACAGCGCATGATCACGGATGCCATCAAGCGGGCTCGGTTCCTGGCACTGCTGCCGTACACCGGCTCTGCCCAGTAATCGAATATTTCGCTCCAATGCGTCTGATTCCGCATTGAAAAACGCTGATAAATCGTTGAAATTGCAGCTTTTCCGGCAGGCTCCTACGCACCCTTGCGTTTGCTGATGGCCGCTTGAATCTGTTGATGAATACGTTGCGCGTTGGGAATCCATTCCCACAGACTGCCGGGGTCGATGTTCTTGCTGACGGCAAAACCAATGGATCCTAATCCAAGCATGTTTTGGGTGGCTGGCTCAATGAGCCGGGCCTCGGAAATGTGCGCCAGTCCAGCTTCAAAAATAGTGGGATGCCGGGCACCTTTTATCGTAACAATTCGGCAGGTAGTCAAAAGATACAGATGGCTGGTCCATTCCATTAACGCATAAATAACCCGCACCCCGACAAGTGCTGCGGAAATAATCAGGGCCGTTTTGGGCAACAGAAGATCGCCGAAAACGCCGGTATGAATGGCTAATATAGCCAATAAAAGCACAATTCCACAAAAGCGAAAGCTCGTTGCGACAATATACCACAAAGACGGGCGAACCATCAGAATCACCAGTTCATTACCGCGCAGAAGAGACTCCGGCGTGACTGTGCCCGCCATTGCTTCAACCCGGGCGGCTTCACCCATGGCCTGATGAGGCCGGTTCACGGTCAGCGGCCTCCAATGACCCGCGATCGCGGAGCGGGGCTTTAAAACCGGCAGATGGATGGTCTGTTCTGACTTCATGGCAATAGTTTACCAGATTTACCCGCCGCAAGTAATTTGGCTTGATCGAGGTATTGGTGTATTCTGTAGCACTTTGCCCGATGGGGACAAAAATGAGATTGTACATAGAGAGGTATCGTAAGATGACCAAAAAGCACCTGTTTACCAGTGAATCTGTCAGCATGGGCCACCCGGACAAGGTGGCAGATCAAGTTTCTGATGCGGTTCTGGATTCTTTGCTGGCCGTTGACCCTCTGGCACGCGTGGCGTGTGAAACACTGGTCACCACAGGCCTGGTGGTCCTGGCGGGCGAAGTAACGGTACATAATCAGGCTGGCATTGAAGCCCTTAACCGGGCGGAAGATACGGCCCGTGAAGCGATCCGGGAAATTGGTTACGACGATCCCCGCACCGGTTTTGATTATCGCAGCTGCGCTGTGTTGCGGGCCTTGCATGGCCAATCCGCTGATATTTCCCGTGGCGTAACCGCGTCGGACGCCAAAGAACAAGGGGCTGGTGATCAGGGCATTATGTTTGGTTTTGCCTGCAATGAAACCAAGTCCTTAATGCCGCTGCCAATTTATCTAAGCCACCGTCTCGTGGAGCAACACGCCAAACTGCGGCGCGACGGAGCAATCAAGTGGCTGCGGCCCGACGCCAAGAGCCA
This sequence comes from Planctomycetota bacterium, assembly GCA_021785155.1. The sequence continues at coordinate 607 of JAJYGE010000142.1, read as the reverse complement.
GGTCACTGTGGAATACCATGATAATAAGCCGCATCGTATTCATACCGTGGTGCTTTCCACGCAGCACACCGAAGAAGCGGTGGATGCCAAAACCGACAGCTTTTCTGATGCCGCACGCCATGAAATTATTGAAAAAATCATCAAGCCGGTCATCATGGCCGAATGCCCGCAATTGTGGAACAGCCAGATGATTTTCCATATTAATCCCACGGGTAAATTCCTGATTGGCGGACCCCATGGTGATTCCGGCCTGACGGGCCGAAAGATTATTGTCGATACTTATGGTGGCCGCGGCTGCCACGGCGGTGGCGCGTTCTCCGGCAAGGATCCATCCAAGGTGGATCGCTCGGCCAGTTACATGGCGCGTTATATTGCTAAAAATGTTGTCGCTGCGGGCTTGGCCACCGCCTGTGAAGTACAGCTTGGCTATGCTATTGGCGTGGCTGAACCGGTCAGCGTACTGGTGGATACGGAAGGCACGTCGATCATCGATGAGCAGATCATCAGCGATCTGGTGCGCAAGGTATTTCCGCTTAAACCTCAAAGCATCATCAAACATCTGAATCTGCTGCGGCCCATTTACCGTGAAACGGCCCGCCATGGACAC
>JAJYGE010000414.1 GCA_021785155.1 Planctomycetota bacterium | reverse complement strand
GTTGTCCATTTTGCGGAGAATATATTACCAGCCGCCAATTGCTTGGTGGCGGGAGCAACACATTGAAATTCATTGGTATTGCCCTGCTATTTCTGGCGCTGGCCATGTTTTTGATTACCTGGCTGTTTTCGCCGCCATGGTAAATGCTCACTGAAATTCCGATCCGGGATGATATGTTTCAAAACGGGTATTGGAGGCGACAAACGTCAGGCGGACGGTGTCGCAGGGACCGTTGCGTTGCTTGGCGATGATTAACTGTGCCTCATTAAGCTTATCCGGATTGGCTTGTGCCCATTCCTGATCCCCCCGGTGCATGACCGCTTCACGGTGCAGCAGCATCACGACATCCGCATCCTGTTCAATACTGCCGGACTCACGCAGATCGCTGGTGCGCGGCAGACGATTTTCGCTTTCCGAGGCGCGGTTTAACTGCGACAAACATACGACCGGGCATTTTAGTTCACGTGCCAGCGCCTTAACGCCACGGCTGATGGAACTGATCTGCTGCTGGCGGTTTTCCTCACGGGGAGCTTCCATTAATTGCAGATAGTCAATGACCACCAGCTCAATACCATGCTGACTTAACAACCGCCGCGCTTTGGTGCGCAAGTCCAGAATGGACAATGCCGGGGTATCATCAATAAAGATTTTTCCCTCAGAAAGCTCCCCCACCGCCATGCTCAGGCGGTTGCGATCTTCGCGCGAAAGCATATTGCGCCGAAGATTCTGGGAATCCACACCACTGCGCGAACAGAGCATACGCTGGGCCAGTTGCTGCTTGGACATTTCCAATGAAAAAACCGCGACCGGCTTTTTCAGATCCACGCCGACATGTTCGACGATATTCATGGCCAACGCCGTTTTTCCAACACTGGGCCGGGCGGCCAGCACGATCATTTCCTCCCGTTGCAGACCACTGGTGAGGTTATCAAGCTCCACATAACCTGTTGGTACACCGGTAATTGTGTTGCCGGTGTTGCGATCCAGCATTTCAAAGGTTTCATGCAATACATCCGTCAGCGAAACCGGTTGACCGGTAACTTTTAATTGTGCCACTTCAAAAATAGTGCGTTCGCTGCGATCTAAAATAACCGCTGCTTCCTCGGAATTGTCATAGCAGGATTCCAGCGTCTGTGAACAGGCGCTGATGAGCCGGCGCAGCAGCGCTTTATCCCGGACAATCTGGGCGTACGCGATGGCATTGGCCGCACTGGGTACGCAGTTGACCAGTTGCTCCAGGTAATCATAACCCCCGGCGGCATCGTAAAGATTTTTCTGCTTGAGCTTGTGTGTGAGGGTAACACCATCTACCGCCGCGCTGGCCTGGAAAAGATCAAGAATGCCTTCAAAAATAATCTGATTCTGCCGGCTGAAAAACGCGCTGCCGGACTCAATGATCGCACAGACCCCGCCAATGACTTCCGGATCCAACAGCATGGACCCCAGCAGCGCCATTTCCGATGCGGAATCATGCGGAGGGGTGCGATCGGTGACGTTTTGTGATGCCGGCGCAATGGGCATATCACGTGGGCGGGGGCGAGCGGTTGTTGTGACTTCATCCATTATTCATAATCCGTCTTGGAGCGCCGGTACCATATTTTTAAACCAACTGTGGCCAAACCACGATTGAGCAGATCACTGTAACGTTATTGAACTCATATTGCACGGCCTGGAAATAAGAATATGCCGACAAGTTTTCCACAAAAAGCGGTGCCGCGGGGTCCTAGCGCTGAAATGCAAGAACGAATCTTATTTCTGGACGTGCGGGCAAGTTTCAGGTTAACAAAATAGATCGGCAGTTTGGTGCGGGCAGTTATGCTGGGGCGCGGCCGGGGTTTTAGGTTACGGGTTACAGGTGACGGGTTACAGCCAGTTTTCAGTACCACGCCGGGGTAAAGGGGGCCAAGTTGTTTTGGAGGCCCCTATGGGGCCAGATGTTAGAATGACACACAACGGGAAGTATGCAGTGTTTGGCATTTAGCATAGGGGTGCGGCGTTGCCGCGGGGGTCGTTTTTTACCATCCCGATCACGAATATTTAAGCCGGGGTCATCGGGATAAACTCTGACACAACGCGACGATGGATTCACAAGGAGGTAGCAGAGGTAAACGGAGGAAGCGATTTCAGTATTGGTCAGTATCTGTCAGTAGGTTCAGTATTGATCAGTATTGATGAGTAGATTCAATAGCGGGGGCGGCCCGGCGCTCAACGCTCAACGGTCAACGAACAACGAATAACTTGTGGGACGGGCGAGTGGCCTGCGGCGTCGCCCTTAATGGGACGCGGTACGGGGCACCGCTTAAAGGTTTTGGGACACGGCCAGCAGGCTGGCTCGCTACTTTATTTGCTCTCGCCTCACCGCAAGGGCCCTTGATTACGTGCAGAATCAGCCTACAATATACTTAGTTTATATATAAACCGTATGTTTTGGAGGCCTCATGTCTGTTAATAATAAATCAATATTTGGCCCCGTTGTGCTTACGGTGCGGAATCTTGCCGCGATGGTGGCGTTTTATCAGCAAAGTATTGGGTTGAAACTCCTGGAACGCTCCGGCAATATCGCGATGATGGGTGTGGAAGATCGTTGCCTGCTGACGCTCAACGAAAATCCGCAGGCAAAACATCCGGGTCGGACGACGGGTTTATACCATTTCGCAATTCTGCTGCCATCACGCCCGGCTTTGGCCCGGCAATTGCATCATTTGGTGGAAACGGGTGTGCATTTGCAGGGGGCGGCGGATCACCTTGTCAGCGAGGCGCTGTATCTGGCTGATCCGGAAGGCAACGGAATAGAAATTTACCGGGACCGCCCGCGCGACCAGTGGCCGCAGGAAAATGGGCAATTGCGCATGGCCAGTGATCCATTGGATTTTACTGGATTATTGGCCGATTGGCCGTTACGCGAAGCGCCCTGGCAGGGGCTTCCGGTGGGGACGGTCATGGGTCATGTGCATTTGCGGGTGTCGGATTTAGCAACCGCCGAGGCGTTTTACCGCGCGGTGCTGGGGATGGATTTGATGATGCGTTTCGGCCACTCGGCGAGTTTTCTTTCGTATCATGGGTATCATCATCATATTGGTATTAATACATGGGAAAGCCTGGGCCAGCCAGAGGCACCCGAGGGATCGCAGGGATTGAGCCAGTTTGTTATTCAGGCACCAGACATGGAATTATTCAACCGTATTAAAACTGCTGAGAAGCTGGAATCCAACGCAATGGAACCGCCCGACTCCAAGCTGGTACTGCGTGATCCATCCGGCAATGCGGTGGTAGTCTTACCGCCTTGAAACGTATTTGATCCGCCGGACAATATTGGCCTACGTTGGCGGTGGCATTAATCACGGAGGCGGTAGGCGTTGGCCATGGTCTTGGACCGCCCGCGATAGCTTGGTGTTGGGGCGGTGGGGGTTCCACGGGCGCGATGTGCCACCCGAGCCAGTAACCGTGATCGCCGCACCGGTTTGCGGCTGCAGCGTTCGATCACTTCATCCACAGTGAGCCAGGTTATATTCTTGCTTTCAACCTGGCGCATGGCCATCTCAGCTTCATAGGGATCGCGTTGGCCCATGCAATCTTTGACGATGGCGACGTTCTTACGCCGCTGCAAAAGTCCCATGACCGCCATGCGCACGGAAGACTCCAGCGGTCCACCAATGATCAGCCAGGTGTTGGTTTCGGTTTCGGATAACAGGCGATCCAGCCTGGGGGAATCAAACGGATTGGGATCCGGGAGATCAAAAATATATTGCTGGGCATCGTGGAACGTCTGCACGGGTAGATCGGTACCACAATCAATGGGCATTTCGGTGTGTTGCGGAAGCAGGGTAAAGGATAGCTTGTTGTAACCGGGGTTGCCGGGTATACAAACGTGATGCGGAGCGGAACGGTCCGGCATAATGGCGTGGTGCAGCCGGGTGCTGACTACAGCGCAGCGGATCGAGCGCAAAAACCCGAATAACCGTTTGATGTTGGCGGCGATTGCATCTGAATCGTGCAGACGGTACAGGCCATTGGGGCTTAACAGGTCGGCCTGTGTGTTTAAATCCAAGATGGCGGGGCCATGTGGGCCATTCATAAAACCTCCTCGCCCGTTCAGGACGGGCCGCTTGCGGGTCTCTATACAACTATACGCACGTGAAAGCACCTCGGTGTAAAAAAATCAAAAGCTTCTTTTCACATCGGCAGATTAGAGTGCAAAATATGTGCCAAAAGATTAATATTCCGAGATATTATGCAGCATCCTATAAAAGCACCCCGGCGGCCACGCCGAAGAATGTCACGCAACATATTGTGAACTTGCGGTGATAATGTTATGTTTTAGTAGGGTAAAAAATGGGTTAAGATGGCATGTCCCCAGCGTAAAGCCATTCATTGCCGTCATGATAGCGTGTTGTAACGTATTATCTGCCCATCATTTATGCACAGGCTTGGTTCATGGACTGGGGGTTACAATTAAAGAGCGAATGAATATTTGTGAAAGCGAATTAATTTGCTTTCTTCCAGCAGCTTGTGATAAATATTGGACGCAAAGCCTTCGGAAAGCCGAAGTTGCACGATGGGATTGCGGTGCGGCGTAAATAAAAGTCCGTACTATATTAGGAATCGACAGTAGATCGATTGGCAGAGTAACTCTTAAGGATTGGAAACGACGAGTGGCAAAAGCGATTAAAAAAACCGGGTTGGCGCTGGTGATTGTGGAATCTCCGGCGAAGGCCAAAACGATTAACAAATACCTCGGTGCGTCTTATACCGTTAAAGCCTCAATGGGGCATGTGCGCGATTTGCCGGAAAAAGGCATGGGCGTGGATATCGAGAAGGATTTTGAACCCACTTATGAAGTGCTTTCCAGCCGTAAGAAGCTTATCAGTGAATTAAAGTCTGTGGTGCGGGGGGTGGACGAGGTATATCTGGCAACCGACTTGGACCGCGAAGGCGAGGCCATTGCGTGGCATTTAAGTCAGGCGTTGAATTTGGATCAGCACGGCGTGAAGCGCGTGGTGTTTAATGAGATTACAAAAACGGCCATTCTAAAAGCATTTGAAAATCCGCGTTTGATTAATCTGGACAAGGTAAACGCCCAGCAGGCCCGGCGCATTTTGGACCGGCTGGTGGGTTATAAAGTTTCGCCGCTGCTTTGGAAAAAGGTGGCCCGGGGATTATCTGCCGGGCGGGTGCAGAGCGTTGCGGTAAAACTCATTGTGGATCGTGAACGGGAAATTAACGCTTTTGTTCCGGATGAATATTGGAAACTCCAAGCAGTATTTACAACCGGACTGAAAATAGCGGACTCACTGGCTCGGCAGTGGCGGGAATTTTTATCCGTGCCCGATGAGGAAGATACGGATGATGGGACCGACTCAGCCCCGGCCAGCGGACCGTCGGGTGCGGAGAAACGGCAGTGGCTGACGGACAACCAGGCGTTCAAGGCGCTGCTGGTGGAGTTTGACGGTAAAAAATTTGATCCTAAAAA
>JAJYGE010000403.1 GCA_021785155.1 Planctomycetota bacterium | reverse complement strand
CAACGGATACAGCAGCCAAAACTCGGCGGCCCCAACGGTACAGCCTACGAATCCGGGTTATTTTAACGAGATGTTTCCAGGAGCCAAATAGGCATCGCTATAAATTCAATTGAGCAATTATAGCTCTGGTGATCAGGCGACTGAATGAATAAAAAGTTTAAGCCCGTGAAACCTGGCGCACGCCATGGCGATCCTGCTCCCAATTTTCATTGGCGGATCAATGCGTAACGGCACCATCGCACGCCGGGCCTACCAGCTTGGCGTATTTTGCCAACGCGCCATGGGTATACATCGGATCTTTGGGCTTCCATTGCTTGTGCCGCCGCGCCAGTTCGTCAGTGGAGAGTTCCACGTCAATGCTACCTTTTTCCGCATCCACCGTGATCATGTCACCATCACGCACCAGTGCGATATTGCCGCCCACCTGCGCCTCCGGCCCCACATGACCGATGCACAGGCCGCGCGTGCCTCCGCTGAATCGGCCATCGGTAATCAGGCAGGTGTCATAGCCCAATCCCTGACCGACAATCGCGGCGGTCACCGCCAGCATTTCTCTCATACCTGGACCGCCCTTAGGTCCTTCATAGCGGATGATTACCACATCACCTTTCTTAATTTGCAGGCCCTGCACGGCTTTCATGGCGTCTTGCTCGGAATCAAAGCATTTCGCCGGGCCTCGATGCTGCAATTTCTTCACCCCGGTGATTTTTATCACGCACCCTTCGGTCGCCAGATTCCCCGTCAGTATCCGCAGACCGCCATTGGGGCTGATCGCTTTTTCGACCGGTACCACCACATCCTGCCCGCCAGGCAACACCACATTTTTCAGATTTTCCCGCATGGTTCTACCCGTTACGGTCATGCCATCGCCATGAATAAGGCCCGCATCCAGCAGTACCTTGAGAATTACGGGAATGCCGCCCACGCGGAATACATCCAGCGCCACATACTTTCCGCCCGGCTTGAGATCGGCGATCGTTGGCGTGCGTCGGCTGATACGCTCAATGTCATTGAGCGTTAATTTCAGCCCCAGTTCATGCGCTATTGCCGGCAGATGCAGACAAATATTCGTACTGCCGCCGGTGGCCGCCCCGATGGCAACCGCGTTTTCGAGAGCTTCGCGCGTCATGATGTCCCGCGGTCGAATATTCGCTTCCAGCAATGCCATGACCTGCCGGCCCGCGGATTTGCAGAATTCATCACGCGACAGCTCCACCGCCGGCGGGGAACCCGAGCCAGGCAACGCCATGCCCATGGCCTCGGCCACGCATGCCATAGTATTGGCTGTAAATTGGCCGCCGCACGAGCCCACCGAGGGGCAGGCACCACATTCCAATTCGTAAAGCTCCGCATCGGTCATTTTTCCGGCGGCATGTGCACCGACCCCCTCATACACATCAACAATTGTTACATCTTTCCCCCTAAACCTGCCGGGAAGAATCGTGCCGCCATAAATAAATATTCCCGGCAAATTCAACCGTGCCAGAGCCATCAGGGTGCCTGGAAGTGATTTATCACACCCCGCCAGTCCCACCAGCGCGTCATAGCGATGGGCGTGCATCATCAGTTCAATGGAATCGGCGATAACTTCGCGCGAAATCAGCGAGGCTTTCATTCCCTCATGTCCCATGGCAATGCCATCCGACACCGCGATGGTCACAAATTCACGCGGCGTGCCGCCGGCGGACTTCACGCCTTCAGCGACCGCACGGGCCTGTCGATCCAATGTAATGTTGCATGGCGTCGCCTGATTCCACGTACTGGCAACGCCCACCCACGGCTGATGAATGTCCGCGTCGGTGAGACCCATGGATCGAAAAAATGCCCGTTGCGGCGCACGATCAAAACCTTCGGTAACTTCCGGACTGCGGGGACGATTCACCATTTATATTACTCCTGAGTAAATAGTCGAAATCCATACTTTTATCGCGGGCCTGACCAAACCCTTCGGGTTGGCCGACACGTTCGAGGCGCTATTCCTGTACGAAGTAGGAACGAAGAATCATGACAACCCAAGCAAGTGTTGTAAATCACTTATTAAGCATGGGTTAAGTACCATACCGGCGGTTGCATCCATTTTGCGTTCCTACTTTAGAATGTTTCAGCCACCTTATAAATTCCCCCATATTGCCGCTTAAGGTGAACTCTGCCAACCTACTTATTTTGCCATTCTGCGCAGCACAGTATGCAGGATGCCGCCGTTGCGGAAGTATTCGACTTCCACCGGGGTATCTATGCGGCATGTGGCGGTGAACTCCATTTTTCCACCATCTTCTTTCGTGGCAACAACTTTTACATCCTGCCGTGGTGCCAGATCATCGGTCAATTGAATTTCAAACGTTTCTTTGCCGGTAAGGCCCAGGCTTGCGGCAGTCTCGCCTTTCTTGAACGTAAGCGGTAACACGCCCATGCCTACTAAATTGCTGCGGTGAATGCGCTCAAAGGATTCCGCAATCACGGCTCGCGCGCCAAGCAGGAATGTGCCCTTGGCCGCCCAATCGCGGCTGGAACCCATGCCATAATCTTTGCCGGCCAAAACAATCAGCGGTATACCCGCCTGCTTATAATGTATGCTGGCATCAAAAATGGGCTTCACCTGTCCATCGAGTAAATCCGTCGTGACGCCGCCTTCGGTTCCCGGAGCCAGCTTATTTTTCACACGGATATTGGCAAATGTGCCGCGGGTCATCACGCGATCATTGCCCCGCCGAGCACCGTAACTGTTGAACATTTTGGCATCCACGCCATGTTCAATGAGGAATTTCCCCGCCGGGCTGTCTTTCTTGATCGAACCCGCCGGGCTGATGTGATCGGTCGTAATGGAATCACCGAGCAATGCCAGGCAACGTGCCGCTTTAATGGGCTTGATCGGATCCACCGCCGGTTTGAGACCGACAAAAAATGGCGGTTCCTGGATGTACGTACTTTTTTCATCCCATTCAAATTGATCGCCCGTGCTGGTTTTGATTTGCTTCCATTCCTCTGAACCCGCAAACACATTGGCATATTCATGTTTGAACTGGGAGCTTAAAACGGACTTGGCCACAGTTTCGGCGATTTCTTTCTGGCTGGGCCAGATATCACGCAGATATATTGCCTGACCGGATTTATCGATGCCAATCGGATCATGATTCAGGTCAATGTCCACCGTGCCGGCCAGCGCGTAGGCCACCACCAGCGGTGGCGAGGCCAGGTAATTAGCCTTTACATCCGGACTGATGCGGCCTTCAAAGTTCCGATTACCGGAAAGCACCGCCGCCGCCACCAGATCATGCGTGTTAATCGCTTTGCTGATCGGTTCCGGCAGCGGCCCGGAGTTACCGATACATGTCGTGCAGCCGAAGCCGACAAGATAAAATCCACAGGATTCCAGCGGTTTGACCAGATCAGCGGCTTTCAGATATTCCATGACTACTTTTGAACCCGGAGCCAGCGATGTTTTCACCCAGGGCTTGCGCGTTAATCCGCGTGCGGCCGCCTTTTTCGCGATCAGCCCCGCCGCCACCATCACACTGGGATTGCTGGTATTGGTGCAACTGGTGATAGCCGCGATAACCACAGATCCATGCCGGAGTTGAAATTCTTTGCCATCATATTGAACCGGTACGCCATCAAAACCTTGGTCAGCTTTAGCCGGCGCTTTGGCCACGGCCAGATTTCCACCCTCATCTTGCCAGCTTTCCATGGTGGATCCTTTGGTCGCCCCATTTTTTCCGTAAGTTACCGACAAATCCTGCCGCCACTGTGATTTCATCGCGGTCAGCGCGATCCGATCCTGCGGACGCCGCGGTCCGGCCAGCGACGGTTCCACCTGATTTAAGTCCAACTCCAGAGTGCTGGAATACACAATCTTGTGACGATCATCTCGCCAGAAGCCCTGTTCTTTGGCATATTGTTCAACAGTCTTGATGAGGCTCTCATCCCGACTGGACAAACGCATATAGGTCAAGGTCTGGTCATCAATGGGGAAAAAGCCGATGGTCGCCCCATATTCCGGAGCCATATTGGCAATGGTGGCGCGATTGGCCACGGGCATATCCGCCAGGCCGGGACCGTAAAATTCCACAAATTTTTCCACCACGCCATGTTCGCGCAACATCTGTGTTACGGTCAGAACCAGATCTGTGGCCGTGCAACCTTCCTTTAATTTGCCAGTGAGTTTAAAGCCCACCACTTCCGGTAGAAGCATGTAAATAGGCTGCCCCAGCATGACCGCTTCAGCTTCAATGCCGCCGACACCCCAGCCCACCACACCCAGGCCATTAATCATGGTCGTGTGGGAATCCGTTCCCACAAGAGAATCCGGGTACAGAACACCGTCTTTTTCCCAGACAACCTTCGCCAGATATTCCAGATTCACCTGATGTACAATGCCCGTCGCCGGCGGCACCACGCGGAAATTGTTAAACGCCTGTTGCCCCCATTTCAGAAATTGATAGCGTTCCTGATTGCGTTCAAACTCCAATTCACTGTTAATCTGTAACGCCATCCCACTGGCAAACGCATCTACCTGAACACTATGGTCAATGACCAGATCACAAGGTACCAGCGGATTGACCTTTTTCGGATCACCGCCGAGCCGTTTCATCGCCGCCCGCATGGCCGCCAGATCCACCACCGCCGGGACACCCGTGAAATCCTGTAATACCACGCGTCCGGGCATAAATGGAATCTCAGCCGATCCGGTTTTTTTTGCGTCATACCGCAGCACCGCTTCCACATCTTTTTCCGTTACCAGGTGACCGTCGCAATGCCGCAGGCAGGCCTCCAGCAACACCTTAATGCTGTAGGGGAGATGATCGACCGGGCCAAGTTTATTAAGCGCATCGAGACGATAAATGATCTTTTTTCCGGAAGGGGTATTTAACGTGGCCTGAGCCGAAAAAGGGTTGTGATGTAAAGCCGCTGACATTAAAAAACTCGCTTTCGTAGCAATTCCAAAAATTCCATGAAAAGCATTTTATAGCGCCGAACGCCGATTGGCACGCGCGGCCGGAAGAAAATTGGCGGGCCGGGCCGGGGCGCGTTTCCGCAACGTCACGGATATCGGGCTGCTGAGGAGGTTAAAGTTTCAAGATTGTATTACGAATAATCATAGTCGGCGGCGGGAACTTATGGTGTATTGGTGGTCGGAATTGTTACCTGAAATTCCGCACCGCCGCCGTCGCGGTTGCGGGCGGTGATGGTGCCTTGGTGGAGTTGGATGATGGCCTTGCAGATGGCCAGGCCCAGGCCAAGGCCGACGTGATGGGATGAGGATTGTCCGCGGAAGAACTTCTCAAAAATGCGCTGGGTATCATGGGGCGGCAGGCCGGGGCCGCGATCCATGACGCGAATGAGAATGGAATTTGCGCGCGCTACGGCGTTGATTTCAAGGGGCGTCTGGGTTGGAGCGTGTGCCAGGGCGTTTTCAATCAGGTTGGACAGAACCTGTTCAATGAGTACCGGATCGCCGCGAACCATTGGAAGAGATT
>JAJYGE010000344.1 GCA_021785155.1 Planctomycetota bacterium | reverse complement strand
GGCCGGAGCTATGACGCTTGAGAAATTATCCCCAAGCGTATAGGAAAACAACTGATGGCCAATGGGTGTATTGGGGCCATAATCCAGATCAAAAATAATTTGAAATTCATCGCCCGCGCTGGGAGAGGCGATCAGAGTGGATGTGCCATCAGTTACTTCCACCGGCTCACTGATACGCAGAAATTGCTTTTCGGCGGATTGTTCCACAATACCGGCGTTCTGCAGCGCCTGAACAAACGGCAGGCAGGAGCCATCCACACCGGGAACTTCCCCGCCGACGATATTGACTTCAATGTTATCGATACCCAGACCGTGAATCGCGGCCATACAATGTTCTATGGTTTCCACCGCGTCCGCGCCATTGCGGATGGTGCTGCGGCGGGTGCGCTTGGTTATTTGCTGCACCAGCGCGGGAATCCGCACCGGTTTGTCCAGATCGCTGCGGACAAATACCACGCCATGGCCCGCAGGCGCGGGTTTGAATGTAAGCGTCGCCGGTTCACCGGTAAATAACCCGCGTCCGGTTACTGCGGCTTCACTGGATATTGTTTTTTGTGGAGGATTCAAGTTCTGTTATCCGTTGTTCAAGCTGCTGAATTTTTTGCACCAGCGCCGGCAGCTTGTGCAACGCGCGCAGTTCCGAAAAATATTGCTTACCCGATCGCGCGGGCGCGCCAACGACACGGTCGCCAGCGGCCAAATCTGTTACCACCGCGGAAAATCCGGCCACCTGCGATCCGGTTCCGATGGTTTTATGATCGGCGACCACCGCACCCCCGCCCATGACCAGATAATCCCCGGCCTGAACGGATCCTCCAATGGCAACATGCGCCACGAGAATCGTGTGCCTTCCAAGATGCACATTATGGCCCACCTGCACGAGATTATCCAGTTTACTGCCCTGTCGGATGAGGGTGTTGGAAAATTTCCCGCGATCAACCGTGGTATTGGCCCCCAGTTCGCAGTCATCTTCAATAATCACGCCGCCGATTTGCGGTATTTTGACGTGCCGCCCGTCCGCAAAGCGATAGCCGAAGCCATCCGCTCCAATCACGCAACCGGGATGCAGAATCACACGATTGCCGATGCGGCACCCATCGCGCACCACCACCTGCGGCCAGAAAATACATTCGCTGCCGATCCGGGTATCCCGACCGACAAAACTTTGCGCCATCAGCACGGAATTCTCGCCAATGACCGCCCCAGCCTGAATGACACAGTGCGGACCGATGCGTACATCAGATCCAAGGGTTACCCCATCTGCAATGATGGCCGTGCTATGGACACCCGGTGGTGGAAAATCCGGTAAAGGGGCCAGTTCAGCAAGAATTTCCGCCACCGCCAGATCCGCATTGGACACGCGAATGAGCGTCTGATCCACCCGTCGCGGCACGGTCAAATCTTCGTTGCACACCGCTCCGCCGGCCCGGCATTGCTCAAACTGGCGGGCGTACTGTGTGGTTCCAATGAAGGTCAACTGGTTCTGCTGCGCCAATTCCATTGATTCCATGGAATCAAACAATTGTCCCGGAGCACCTTCAATTTTTCCGCCACACCACCCGGCCGCCTGTAGCGCTGAAAAAGGCATCAGAACCTCCCGGCGTTATACCCGTTACAGATGTTACCTGCGGCATTTCCACCGCGCAACAAGCAATACGCCAAGTTACACACGACAACTCATAGCCCGCCTGGAACTTGCCGCCTGTCACCCGGATCGTTACTGCGGATGAGCCTTCTGGTACGCTTGATTCATGATCCGTACCAGATGACGTGTAATGTCCACCGCGCCATCATGAAACAGCACCGCCCGATTGGCAATTTGCAGCATCAAATCACGTGTACTGGTGACGTTGTAATCAAATTTATGTGTTACCAGTACGAGGTCAATACCATGCGCTTTGGCATATTGGGCCACGGCGTCATTAACATCACGGTAAATATCCGCCGTGAGCATGCGCTGTTTAATTTTCAGCCGATCCTGGGTGAATTGTTCAAAAACCTGTAGCTTCAGGCTGGCTTTGAGAAGTTTGTTTTCCTGCGCCTTATATTCGGCGGTACCGGGTTTCAGCGCAATGACACTTTGCGGATTAAGCGGTTCTTCAAGTTTCTGAATCGCTTTTTTACGCGTGTTAACTTCCTGCTTAAACTGCGCCAACCGACTCTGCATGATCTGTTGGTCCGCAGATTGCTCTGTAAGCTGCTGGGTAAGTTTTCCCAGATCAACAACGGCAATTTTTATTGCCGCCGCCCGGGTCACGGCGGGTGCCCCCAAACCGCCGACACACAGTGCCAACGCGGTTATAAGCAGAGGGAATGTTTTGGATCGGGTCATTCTGTAATACATTTCGATTGCTCCATAAATAACAAGTCATACGGCACCAATTTGCCGAAACCGGCACTATAACGTCCAGCGGCGAATGTATAAAGCGCCCAAGATGCCGCGGCATTGTACGGATGAGTGACAATATTTCCGGGCACCCGTGGATTTTCCGCGCAAAACACGCGGTGCAAGCACACGCGGCTAAAAGGCGATGGGGTGGCCCGGCACACTGCCCGGATGTATTGCCACACGGCATCGTACCGCGGCACAATTGTCACCCTTATCGGATGAAACCAGCATGACAAACGTGCATCGTTGGGCAGCGGTAAATATGAATGTTCCGGACGAAAGTTTATAAATATGTCACCATTCCCGGCTTGCTTGTTCATAGGTTCCATTTATGGCCGCATCCGCCGCACTTGAAGCAGACTCGAAAAATTGAATCAATCGCGTATCATATATTCGTGGATCGGCAGGCCTGTTTTGGAGTGAACCTGGATGTTGGAATTGCATAAACTCATACGCGATGTGCCGGATTTTCCTAAGCCGGGAATTGTTTTCAAAGATATTACCCCCCTGCTGCGCGATCCGGCGGGACTGGCGCTGTCGGTGGAGTTACTGGCCAATCCCTTTCGAGGCAAGGGCGTGGAACTGGTCATCGGCGCGGAATCACGCGGTTTTATTTTTGGCACCGCCCTGGCCCAGGCCCTTTCCTGCGGCTTTGTTCCCATCCGCAAACCCAAAAAATTGCCGGCGGAAAAAACTTCCATCACCTATGATTTGGAATATGGTCAGGACACGTTGGAAATCCATCGTGATGCGGTGCGGCGCGGCCAGAAATGTCTGCTCGTGGATGACCTTTTGGCTACCGGCGGAACCATGGATGCCTGCTGCCAACTCGTGCAGAACCTCGGCGGTAATATCATCGGCATTGCGGTTCTTATTGAGCTATGCTTTCTCAATGGCCGTAAAAAGTTTGCAAAATATGATCTCCATAGCGTTATCAGTTATGCCGGTGAATAATATTGACAAAAATCGCTGCTGCCATGGCTCCACCCCCGTCAGCGATATTTTGACCGTATTCTCTCGCCACACCACGGCACGCGCTCCTGGCAGCGGCCAGATGGGCGTGCCCGACCAGGGGTGTGGCATTTCCGCGTAAAACGCGCGGTGCAAGCATACGCGGCCAAGGGGGGATGGCGCGCCCCATGCACCACGCCCGGACTTATGGCCACGCCCCGGACCGGATCGGCGAACTACCGCAATTTGCTTTGTTTTAGTCGATCTGCTATTATTTGGCCGTCATCCTTCCCGACGATGAACCCCTCAATGTTGAGTTGCTTACGCGGGAAATTTCACCGAGGCCCGCAGTTTTACTTGCGTGGGATCGGTTAATCTATTGGAGCATTATGCCCTTTTCCTCTTTCGGCTTTCATGCCGACATCCTGCGCGGCATCAAAGACCTCGCATTTACCCATCCCACACCGATTCAAACTCAGGCGATTCCGCCGGCGATGGAAGGCAAAGATGTTTTAGCCTGTGCCGCCACGGGATCGGGCAAAACCGCCGCGTTTATGTTGCCAACCATTCATCATTTGATGAGTCGCCAGCCTCAACATGGCCGGCGCACGGCGCGGGCCCTGGTTTTAACACCCACCCGTGAACTGGCCACACAAATCCTCGAAAATCTTAATTCCCTGGCGGTTCATACGCCAATATCGGGAGCCGCTATTATCGGCGGCTTGAGTATGGGACCGCAGGCACACGCATTTCGTACCGGCACGGAGATTCTCATTGCCACACCCGGACGTCTACTGGATCACCTTCGGCAATCGTATGCCAAATTTGACGGCCTGGAAATTCTGATCCTCGATGAAGCTGACCGCATGTTGGACATGGGTTTTCTACCGGACATTCGGCGCATTCTAAAAATGCTTCCAACCAAGCGACAAACGCTCTTTTTCTCCGCCACCATGCCGGGGGAAATCCGCCAACTGACGCGCGAAATGCTCAAAGATCCCGTAACGATCCAGATCGATCGACAAACCACGCCACCCGCGGCCATTACGCAAGCTATCTATCCGGTGGCGCAGAATTTGAAATCCGCGCTACTGATCAAACTCCTCGAAAATCAGGGACTTGAATCGGTAATCTGTTTTACCCGCACCAAGCACCGCGCCAATCGCCTGGCGGCCACTTTGGATAAAAACCATATTGCCTGCGCTCCGATTCATGGCAACCGATCCATGGCACAGCGAAGCTCGGCTTTGTCCGGATTCAAAGCAGGCAAATTCCGCGTACTGGTCGCAACAGATATTGCCGCACGGGGAATTGACATTGCCGATGTTTCGCATGTCATTAATTTTGATTGCCCACATGTGCCGGAAGATTACGTCCACCGGATCGGCCGCACTGGTCGGGCATCAGCCACCGGCGACGCATTTACCTTTGTGGCCCCGGATGAAGAATCGAATCTTAGATTTATTGAACGGACCATTGGTAAACGCTTACCGCGCGTGACATTGCCCGATTTTGATTACTCTCAGAAATCCGTTGAATCCCTTGAAATACCCATTGCACAGAGAATTGCCGCCATTCGCCAGCGCAAGGCTGATGATCGGGCACGACGCGAAAACTCCGCCCACCGCCGTCCCGATGGCGATGGTCCGCGGCCGTTTGGACGCACGGCCAAACCTGATGCCACGCCTCGCCCGACACACCATCCGTTCGGGGAAAAACGCCAGCGGTCCGGCGAGCAGTCCGGATCGCGACAGTATTCCGATACGCCACGTACCTTCAGTCCCAGGCCGGACGGACAGCGTACACAATCCGGTCGAGCCGGTAACGCTCATCCTGGCCGCCGTTTTGGTGGGACACCGGGACAACCGCGTTCGGAACCAGCTCGCCCTGGTGGCGGCGTACCATTTTGGCAACAACGGCGTGATGCCGGCCAGGCTGGACGCTCCAAACCCCCGCGCCGCGGTTCCCGCTAAAGGGCTAGTGCCCTGTTCCATCCGTAATTACGGGTTGACGGAGGGCCAAGGGGTTGTGGGCGCGAAGCGAGGAGGATGACGTATGGATACATACGTTGACGACGAGCGACAAAGCCCACGGCCCCTTGGCCCCCGCCCGTAGGGTTGGCCTGAAACCGGCCATCTGC
>JAJYGE010000472.1 GCA_021785155.1 Planctomycetota bacterium | reverse complement strand
AATACGCTTCGGTTCCGGCATCGAGCTTGGCCCAGATTTCTCCATGGTGTTGATCCAGAAACGCCAGTGCCTCCTGAACGGCGGGGCGATGGAACATGGTGGCATTTGTAATGACCACGATTTTGACATCCGGAAGTTGGCGCGTTTGTAAAAGTTCCGCGGCCAATTGGCAGGCGGGTAGAAATTGGGGGCAGGTTGTGGGTTCGCCATCGCCGGAAAAAGCAATGTCATTAAGTCGGTGCAACGAGGGGGCAATGGCCGAGAATGGATCAAAATGATATATGTCACCGCTTTGAACCATCTGGAGCATGGCAGTGAGTTCTGATTTCAGTCCCGGCAGATCAACCGCCGAAGGGCCACCGGGAACCCGGCGATCCACACAGCAATAAATGCAATCAAAATTGCAGACTTTGTCCGGGTTAAGATTGACTCCGATACTGATGCCGCCGCTGCGGCGGGAGACCACCGGATACACGTAACGGTTGGATTCCCAATGTCGGCCATGGGCGGCAAACGCCCGGCGATTAGCGGGGTCAAGATACAGATCCAAGCTGTGATTCGTAGTGTTCATGACGTTGAGTGTAACACGAAATCCGTCCCGGATGCTATGGCTTATGCTTTTGTGCGGCATATAAGAGCAGGTCGAGCATCAGCGGGCGAGCGGATGCGGGACTGTAGCCCATGATTCCCCACGCGTGCGAGCCGGTCAGACCCGTGGCAATGTTATAGGGGCTGTATATAACCATCCACCGGCCGTGGCGGCGCAGTCCCGAAAGATCCGGTTTGTTGAGATACCCCTGGTGGCGAAGAAAAAAGGTGCGGTATTGCACTTGAGGCAATGCTACGCTGTGCGGAATGGAGCCTTTGAATATGGCACTTGATAGTGGAATGTGTTGTATGGTCGCAAGTGGATATAGTTGGGCGATCAGAGACTGTACCGATTGATAAACTTCCGGATTGGCATCGGGTGATTCAATAATCAATGTACCGCCGGTGTTTAAAAAATCACGAATATTGTGTTCTGTTTCCCAGGATGGATCAAATGGATTCATTGCTGACATATAAGCAATGCGCGGTTGTTTATCGGCGATGGTGTTAAGGGTGGAGGTGTGAATGGCGAGTTTCAGATCATGCGTTGCGGCATAGTCGGCGAAATCGCGGAAGGCCTGGGGTTCCGGATTCCATTCTCCGGTGTGTCGCACAAACGTGAAAGCCACGGTACGCGCGGTGCCGCCAACGGTTACTTTCGGTACCCTCGGATTAAGATGCAGCGTCAGGCGATGTTTGCTGGTGGCATAAAAATAGACATTGGCGGCAAGTTTGAACGCATCGTTGTGCGAGTCGGTGGAGAATCGTTCCCAACTGGCTCCTAGATCGCGTGGGCTGTGCACCCAAGTTACCCGAATACCATTGGAAAGTCCCATTAAATTCATCCTGGCCGGCAATGGGAATTGAACGTGATACAGCCAGTTGGACGGCGAAAGCATTCGCATGGTTTGGGCATTATCCGTGGTTTCCCGCGCGGCCTTTTCAATCGCCGCGGTGAAAGATTTACTGTTACCGTCGGCGCTGGAAAAGATTATGCCACCGTGATTCATAAACCATTTGAATTTGGTGATATCCGCGGCGGTAAAATGTGGATTACCATGACCCGTGATCAGCAGGACCGGGGCGTTGAGCCAGTTTCGCGCATCGGATTCAATGGGCACGCTTTGCCAGTTCAATGTCTGCTCAAAAGTGGTACTAAGCCATTGTGTAACATTGTAATCATCACGCGGGCGGGCGTTCCAGGGGCCGGCGTACTGGAGCTTATTAAAGACAATTGGATTAAGGCCGCGGGTTAAAAAGAGCAGGGCATAAGCGGTGGGTACGACAGCCGGTGGCTGCCCCAGTACATAACCACTCCACGCACCAGATGTTTTATTTTGATTTTTGAGGATGATGCGGGCCCCCATTCGGTACCAATTTACCGTGCCGATGCGCCGCAGGCCGCTGGCCAGGCCCACACGTTCCAATCCATAAAGATAATACATATTATCAAGTGTCTGAATATGTTCGCCAAGCCAGCGCAAACCCGCCTGAATATTTTTGTCCGCATGTGGATTTAAATGCACGCCGGTATGTCGGTATTGATCGACCACGTACAAACTCGCCAATCCCGCAGCGGTCATGGCACGGGTGGAAGCGCCATGGCCGCCATACGACCATCCACCGTCGGGGTTCTGCCATTTTCGCCAGTGCTTTTCACAGCGCAGCCAATACAATCCTGATGGTTGAAATCCCACCATGGCAGCGGCCCACACTCCCAGGAGGCCATACTGACTGTTGGAATTATCCCAGTCTCCGGGGCAGACTTCATTGGGCTTAACACCATCCCAGACATAGTGATAGGCACCGTCAGAGTGTTGGGCTTCCATAAGATATTGAGACGCGCGCTGTAACGCCGCGAAATATAATGAAGAATGGCTCGGTTGCTCGGTAAGAGCGCTGATTTGCAGCGACGCCACGTAGGTGCTTTTAGGGATCAGTCGTTCCAGCCAGCGGATGGCGGGCTGAAGTTTCGCGGAATGCGAGTTCAAATCAGGCCGATTCAGCGTATTGCCAACCTGCAGCAGTGAATAAAGCGCAAGGGATGTCTCGCCGCCGGAATTTTGGGATTCTGAAGGTACCGATTCCCAGAAGGTGCCGGGTTTTTCGGTTTTCAGCAGATACGCCACGCCGCGATTAATGGCCTGTAAAATTCTGGCCCGCGTCAGCGGATATGCAGCTTTTGCCACCGGTGCTCCGAAACAAGTCGCCGGGGTCAATAGCATTGATATAAATAATATCCATAAAAAATGGCGGAATGGCAACGTGATGCGTTGGTTCCAGAACGTCCGAGATTCAGCCTGCCCGTTGCTCATAACATTATATTTATCGGTTGTTAATGGCTAGAGGCTTTTGCCGAATTTACCGGTGTGGTAAAGATTTTATAAACAATACGCTGCTCGTCATCTCTTATACAATCCATATTGAGGCCTGCGGCATGGCAATTTTTCCAGGTGAAGTGCGAGTTTTCTGAAAATGAGCGGGCCAAGGCCACGCGGCTGAAATGACATGGTGCATTCCAATTCAGCGGCAGCGTTTCTACGTCCGCTCAATAGCACTGGTTATCGGACAGGTTCATGGCATCGCGCCGGTGCCTTGCATTTACTTAATCATCGGCACTTGGCCAGGGCAGGTCCTTATTGTGGCAAAAGCCCATAGACGTTCAGCGCCTCACTGGTGCTTACATATACTCGGCCATTGGCAACTGTTGGAAACGAGTTCATATCCTCCTGCCGACCGATAATTTTATTGCTCATGCCGTTGCGCCCCTGGCCCTGATTACTGTTGAAGAGTACCTGTCTCAAGTTTCCCGCCGCATATGCCATCAGGCGGTTACCATTTCGGTTTAACAGCCAGATTATTCCGTTATGCCGACCATCAGCGGATATTTCCGGCGTGGAGCCGGGATAAGGATATCGCGCGTGCGATTGAGAAACAGGAGCAGGATTGATACGGGCGTGGGAAATCCGAAAAGCTTTGGCGAAATCCCCGACTTCCGCATAATAAATTAGACCACTGTGCTTACGGCCGCCCGCGTAAAATCCGCCGGTGCTGAAACCAGCGCCCGTGGCATGTTCAAGTTTCTGCACAACGTTATCAAAGCCGAATTTCCCATCGCCCACGGCATCACCGTGGTACCAGCCCATGTTGTTTCGATCCAATAAATAAATAATTCCCTGCTTGTCATTAATAACCAGCAGATGTCGATGTTGCGCATCGCCCACTGAGGCCGGGAGAAGCACCGGGCTTGATGAGCCGAGATCCAGGTCGTGGCGAAGAAGAACCTGCTCATCCTTTGGAACGAAGTAATCGCTTACATGCAGGCCGAACCCGTTGGGATTATCCGCATGCTGATAGGTATCGGAATCCGGGGTTAATTTAAGTGCGGCATCGCCATAATCTCCCAAGTCCGGCACGAGCATATCAGGAGAATCGGTGCGCAGCCGCCCGCTATATGGCACCTTGATCAGTTTGGTATCAAAGGTGCCATTTCCCGTTTCCACAAACAAATTACCCCTCCGATCCATCGCAATCGGGCCACCCCAAATTCCGCCCGCCCAGCCGTTTGGTGTGACACTCCAAACAGCCTTGACAGTCAGATTGTCGTCGGCATTTGTGACAGTGCTGTAGCCGAGAATCCAGCCATTGTAAGGTCCAATATCACCTGGATCCGCGCAGGCCATATACAGTACATGATTAACCGGATCAATCGCCAGGTAACGGAAGGTAATCTCATAGCCATAAAACCGGTCGCGCTTGCCATTGGGTTTCCGAATCGATGGGCCGCTGATATATTGGCCTCTAGGGCCGCTTTCAGAAATTTTGATGTCACGGGCGTAGTGTGTGCCGTTACGAAGATTCAGCGAGCCAAGCAGATGTATCCAATGTAATTGCTCGCCCGTGCCGGGGCCTTTTTCCGTTTCTTCACACTCCACATAAAGTGCATCGGTTGCCAGATCAACAACCGGGGTATCTTCCAGCGGCTGATTCCTGGCCGCCCAATTGGGATTTCTTTCGCGGGCTGTTACGGTATCCAACGGGCCGTCAAATTTCTTAAGCAGGTTGGTTTTCCACAGCACGTTGCCGTTGTCCGCATTGATGGCATAGACCGTATCGCGTGATGTTGCGGCAATAATGATATTCTGCACGCCTCGGTGAGGCCCGGTTGTAATATCGACATGCGAAACGAAAAGAGGCTGGCCATAATCAATGCCATCCAGATGGGTGACAAACAACTTGCCAAAACGTCCCGGCCGGACATTGTGCGGATTCAACTGAAGTTCGTGAAGATTTTCCCCGGTATTATGCTCATCATTGTGGTTGGTCAGTACGTTGACCGGGGCGGCAAAGCCATACGCGGAGGCAGTGACGGCTAAGCAGAAGAACAGCGAACATAACCGGCGCAGTAACACTGTTCGGGATACCACGCCCCGGTTGCGGCACGTCTTGAGCCATTCAAAAAGGTTCCCGGTCAATCGTGATATCCAAGTAATCATCATGATATCTCCTGATTATCCGCCGGACGTTAATTTTTCCGCGCCACAATGGTGCCTTAGTGTTTGCTGTCGATTACGCCATTGCCAGCGTTGTGATGTACTCGACAACATGGTCGAGGTTTACCATTTCCGGATCTTTCTTAGACCGGGCTTTTAATTCCACCTGTCCGGCGGCCAGTCCTTTATCTCCCAGCACAATGCGCAATGGAATGCCGATAAGATCAGCATCTTTGAATTTTACGCCGGGGCGCTGGTCGCGGTCATCTACCAGGACATCAACACCGCGGGCGGATAATTCCTTATGCAGGCGGTCGGCAACTTCTTTCGCCTGTCCCTCATATTTAATAGGTGTAATAATGACATGGAAGGGCGCAATGGCCATGGGCCAGCGGATGCCAT
>JAJYGE010000075.1 GCA_021785155.1 Planctomycetota bacterium | reverse complement strand
ACTGGCCAGTGAACTGATCCAATATTTTGGCCACAATACGCGCGATGATCCGGACCAAGATACGGAAATGAATTTAAGCGGCACTCGCTTTTTGCTGTTGCGTGCCGAAATTGCCCGTCCGGCACTGGTGGATATGCTGCGCAAGGCTCACGCTGAGGTTGACGATGTGCCGGTTTACCAAACCCGCACTCCCGATTCTCTGCCGCAGTCGGCCATTGAAGCCATCCGCAATGGCACCCTGGACTGGATAACATTTACCAGTGCCTCCACCGCAAAAAATCTCCATATCATATTGCCGGAAGATTTGCACGCAGCCGTCGGCAAGTGCAAACGCCTTTCCATCGGCCCGATGACCTCCAAGGCCATGGACTCTCTGGGCTGGCCCCCCACCGCCGAAGCACAACAGCATGATATTCCCGGCATGGTGGAAACGCTGTTAAGTGAGGCGCTGAAAATAAAAGCAAACCGCACCGGAAAATAATGCTGTGACCGCGCACAAGTTAGTGATCCACATCAAACGTGGGTGTGGTATTTACACCGCTGCGCAAGCCGCTGGCGACATGACGGCGAATGACGTCTCCAAATTGGTTTTCATCCAGTGCGCGGATGACTTGTTGGGTAACGAGTTCCAGAACGTCTTTATCTGAACCGAGAATATGATCTTCCGGCCCCAAGGGCGGCGTAAGGGCCGGGCGGGG
Organism: Planctomycetota bacterium; assembly: GCA_021785155.1. Next base: position 4,787 of record JAJYGE010000075.1, on the reverse strand, counting down.
CGATTCTATGCGCATAAGGTGTCTCAGTTATGATTGGAAATTGACGGGTTTTAACGCTTCGAGAGCATGTAAAATACCGTCGGCTCCGGGGTTTATTTCAATGGGTGATACATAACGCCAACGAATGACACCTGATGCGTCCAGCACAAAAATCGCCCGCTCGCAAATACCGTCATCATTGCGATATACACCAGAACACGTGGCCGGCCAAGCGTTTGGCTAAGCGTCCAATTTTTTCCAGGCGCTTCCGGCAAGGTGAAATCAGGCGCGATGAATCCGACCTGTGAACCCTGATTTGTATTTTTCATCTTGCAATCCCTTACACGTTCCTGTATTGGAGCCTCTAAAGCACAACGTATAGTTTACGCACAAACCGGGGGATTGTCCCGCGACCATAAATGTCGTAACCAATAATGGAAGGTGGAACCTATGGCGCGGTGACGGAATACAACAGATCGGCTATTCTATGAAAACAGGCTCGACGCTGCGATGGCGGCGATGATACGTTGTGTTTGAAAGGAATTGCCTATGTCCCTGCTGGTTACCGGTTCGATTGGTATTGATTGTGTCACTACGCCGCACGGAAAGCGCGAAAATATCATCGGAGGTTCAGCGGTTTATTTCAGTTGGGCGGCGGCGAACTTTGCCAAAGTTCGCCTCGTGGCTGTGGTGGGCGATGATTGTCCCAAGTCCTTTGATAAGGCATTTAAGCACCCCAATGTTGATATCGCCGGCCTGGAACGCCGGGCCGGGAGCAAGACTTTCCGCTGGAGCGGAAGTTATGATCCGACCATGAATGAAGCGACCACGACCGCTGTAGTTCTTAACGTGCTGGCCGAAAAAACTCCCACGGTGCCGGCGCAATTCAAAGATTCCAAAATCGTATTTCTCGCGGCCACCCATCCCGCATTGCAGATGGAACTTCTTGCGCAGGTAAAAGCTCCGAAACTGGTGGTGGCTGATACACGCGACCTGTGGATCAGTCAGTATCAGAAGGAATTGATCGCCAGCCTGAAAAAGGTTGATGGCCTGGTACTTAATGATCTGGAAGCCCGCCTGATGACCGGTGAGGTTAATCTGGTGGCCGCGATGAAACAGATTCGCAAAATGCTCAAGCCATCAGGCCCTCGTATGGTCGTGCTGAAAAAAGGAGAACACGGCTGCCTGACGGCCTACGGCGATCTGCTTTTTGCCATGCCGGCCTATCCGACCGAAAAAGTCATCGACCCGACGGGGGCCGGCGACAGCTTTGCCGGAGGCATGCTGGGGTATCTTGCCGGGCTGCCAAAATGGTCGCCGGTACATGTTAAACAGGCGGTGGCGGCGGGAACGGTGATGGCCAGTTTCACGATCCAGGGCTTTTCGCTGGACGGGCTGAAAAAAGCCAATAAGGTCGCCGTGGCGGCCCGATTGGCCGAATTTAAGAAAATGCTGACCGCAGGTTTGGCGTAACCGCCAGCATGGCGCGGACAGCGGAAAATGATAAATTGTGAAAGTTCCCTTGTTTTTTTGTTGACCCTTCCGGGGTTGCCGGTAAGATGACACTGTTTATTATCCGGCGGGCTAAGCCTGTAAACGGTCTGTGCGTTGCAAAAATGAGTTCACCAGCCGGAAACGGTGCGAATGAACCAGGAAATGCCGACAACTGAAACGCGATGGATCGCGAGATTCCGGTGGAATCGGCAGGCGCTACAGGGATAATGATGAATCGCTCGGAATGGTAGTAAGTCGATGAGGAGTCTGTGAATGAATCGCACGCGATGGCGACTGGGTTTTATGGCGATTCTGCTGGGACTGGTGATGGGTTTACCCGCCATGGTCCAGGCAGCGGCACCAATCAGTAAAGCGGCGGCTAAAAAGGCCGGCTTTGAGCAGCTTTGGGAATTGCCCGTGGGTATTGGCTCCCATACGGGCGACTCGGTTGCGAAATTATGGCAATTGGGAAACAACTTAATTATCCTTACCCGCCACGGGTATATGGTCTGCATCCGGGCACAGGTGGGTACCATTCGCTGGACCATTAAAATTCCGGGAACCGCCGGAAGCATCTCACGGCCGGAACCATTCGCAACGCACCAGTTCATGTTGCTGGTCAGTGGCCACCTGCTGATTTTAGACACGCGCAATGGCACTATTATTCATAACAAGTCGTTGCTGATGGCACCGGGCACCAATCCCATTATGAACAAGGATACAATTTTAATCGGGGCATTGCATGACCGCATGACTGCGTTATCCGCCAAGTGGCCGCCACGCCAGCTATGGTTCCAGCTTGATCGGGGCGATTCATTTGTATCCGATCCCGTTGTGGTCGATGGGGAAGTTGTTTTCGGCAGCCGCAACGGGCTTATTTACGCCCGCGACTTGGCCGACGGCACCGGCGGCTGGAAACGCCACGTCGGTGGTCATCTGCTGGCCAGTCCGGCTGTGGCACACGGGGTTGTGTATTTCCCCTGCATGGACAGCAATGTGTATGCGGTTGACGCGAACACGGGCATATCGCCTTGGATTACCCGGCTGCCGGGTGAACTGGAATTTTCGCCGCTGGTTCTGAAAAACCATTTGCTGGTTCCAACCGGTGGCGTGGGATTATTTTCACTGTCCATGAAAACCGGTCTTAAACAATGGGGACCTGTTCCCAATGGATTCCGCATAGTTGGTCGTAAAGGTGGCGAGATTTTCGTTGCCACAACGCGCGGGACCATCGCGGTGGTGAATCTGACGACCGGACATGTGCTGAAGTCCATGGCTTACGATGCGCCTTCGGTTTTTATGCGTAACAGTAAAACATCCATTATTTTTATGGCCTCCGTCAACGGCGAAGTAGAAGAACTTAAGCCGCTGCGAAGACAATAATACAACTTGAGCGTAAAGTAATTTTAATGAATCCTGATCTTGTACCTGTGCGCCGCGCGCTGATTTCCGTTTCTGATAAGACCGGCCTGATTGAATTGGCCGCAATCTTAAGCCGGGAATTTGCAATCGAAATTATTTCTACCGGGGGCACCGCCCGAACTCTCGCGGCGGCCGGGTTGAGCGTAAAGGATATTTCTCAAATTACCGGCTTTCCGGAAATGATGGATGGCCGAGTGAAAACCCTGCATCCAGTTGTTCATGGCGGCCTGCTGGCGTTGCGCGATAATCAGCAACATCTGGCGGCCATGCAGGCTCATGACATTCAGGCCATTGATCTTCTCATTGTGAATCTTTATCCATTTGAGCAGGTCACAGCGCGCGATCATTGCACGCTGGAAGACGCCATCGAAAACATTGACATTGGCGGACCGGCGATGATTCGGTCGGCGGCCAAAAACCATCGCAGTGTGGCGGTGGTAACCGACGCATCACAGTATGAAAGCCTCATAGCGCAACTCCGCGGCCAACACGGAGCCACGCAATTATCATATCGCAATATGCTCGCCGCCAGCGCCTTTGCCCGCACCGCGCGCTATGACGCGGCCATTAACAATTATCTCCAAGCGCATTACACACCGGAAGCGGCATCCGGCTTGCCGCCGGTACTCGCCCCCGTGCTACGGCTGCAACAGACTCTGCGCTATGGCGAAAACCCGCATCAGGCCGGGGCCTTGTATACCCCGGCTGGAGAACAACGCGGCATTGCCGGAGCCACGCAATTACACGGCAAAGCTCTGTCCTACATGAATCTGCTCGATGCGGATGCCGCCATGGCTCTGGTATCGGAGTTTTCCGAGCCTGCGGCGGCGATTATCAAACATGCCAATCCCTGTGGCTGTGCCACGGCGACAACACTGGCCCAGGCGTTTGATCTGGCCTATGCCGGTGATCCCGTCGCGGCATTTGGCGGCATTGTCGCGTTTAACCGACGGGTGGATAAGGCCACGGCGGAAAAAATTGTCGCGGGCAAAAGGTTCATTGAAGTGCTGCTGGCACCCGCGTTCGATACCGAAGCATTGGCACTTTTACAGCAGCGCTGGGCCGATTGCCGGGTGCTGTGCGTGGAAAAGCCGGGCCTGGAAACATTAACGTTTCGCTCCATCTCCGGCGGGGTCCTGGCCCAGACGGCGGATGGCATCGGATTTGATCAAGCCACGGCCAAGGTTGTTTCCAAGCGGCAACCGGACGCAAAACAATGGCGCGACCTGGCTTTTGCCGCCCTGACATGCAAGCATGTTAAAAGCAATGCCATTACGCTGGTGCGCGATGGCCAGCTTCTCGCCGCGGGTGCCGGGCAAATGAGTCGCGTCACGAGTTGCCGCCTGTGCGTTGATCTTGCCGGCCAGAATGGCCATGGAGAAAAACTTGCGGGATCAACCGCTGCTTCCGACGCCTTTTTTCCATTCCCGGATGGACCGGAAATTCTTATTGCGGCGGGGGCCAAGGCCATTATTCAACCCGGTGGATCCAAGAAAGATGATTTGACCATTGCATTGTGCGATCAGCATGATGTGGTACTGGTATTTACCGGCGTGCGGCACTTCCGGCACTGATTGTGCCCTTCAGCTTATTGTCAGGGAACTGAACATGCTTAATTGCTCACCCGGCAACGCTTTGCGATCTGGTGTGCCAAGCCAGTCGGTTCTCTGAAATTGATGCGATAAGGTGAGTATCGGTGCGATGCGGGCATCGGTTTCAAATAGCGCGCGCAGCCTGATGGGGCAATTGCATTGACGGCTGCGGTGCAACAGTACAATGTGGTGCGGCTGATGTTCCAGCCCATACTTTTCCGCGGTACGATCCAGAATTTTCCGGATCAGGTCCAATGCCTCCGGGTTGGATAAATGGCCGGCACCGCCCATAATCCGCTT
>JAJYGE010000194.1 GCA_021785155.1 Planctomycetota bacterium | reverse complement strand
CGATCTCATCCACCGTAAACGGAATTAGTGGGCATCATCCAAACAGCGGGCCAAAGCCCGTTTCCTGCTGGCAATTGGGCGCTGAATTGGAAAAGGCCATAGGTCTGGCTGAATAAACTTTGCGTGGTAATGCGGCCGGAAGTGTAATACGTACCGCTGCCGGTGGCGGTGCCGACGGTCTGAATGTTCAGATTTCCACCCGATACATTTACATTATCCGTTGAATCAGTATAGTTTTCCGATTCACCATTACCCCAGCCATTGTTATTGCCCAGATCATACGTCCAGCCCTTAAGTGACGAAGCACTATTGAAGTTGTCGCTGAACGTGGCGTTCCATTGCAACCCGGTAGGCGCTGCCACCTCTGGCGCGGCGATTGTGGCTGCGGCGGCGGATGAGACGGACGCACTGATGGTGGCCAGCACCAGCAATGTTGGAGTTAATAACGCGCGGCGCGGCGACCCGGCATACATATCATCGATCATTCGTCGCACTTGACGCATTGAATTTCTCCTCTAGTGAAAAACTTATCAGGATAATCGTCGACCGCCCATCGGGTTATGCTTCGGATGCTCGCAGCAGCCCAATGGTATCTACGGCGGCCAATACATGGTCCGGAATTCTATCTCTCGCGTGCTGGCGCGGAGGTGGTGCCGTGCAACTCCAGTTGTGTGGCCAACACCCGCTGAATCAGCGGCTCGGGTCCCCCATTACCCGGCCAGCTTAACAGCGAACTAAGGGCCTCAAATGCGGCCCGGCCAATTTCCTGCGCATTTTGGCAGATGGCGGTAAGTTGGGGATAGGTAATAAAGCGGATGTCCGAATCATCAAATCCGATAATGGATAAATCTTCCGGAATTTTCCAGCCGATCTGCTGTGCTTCCCCCAGTACACCCACCGCCGTCATCGGATCGGTGCAGTAAACGGCGGTCGGACGATCCGGCAGAGTCGCCAGACGCCGTGCCCATTGAACTCCACCTTCGCGATTGGCCGGCACGCGGTAAATATATTTTTCATCCACTGCCATGCCCGCGGCGGCCAGAGCTTCCCTATATCCATTGAGCCGATCAGTATGATCCGAATCATCCACCACATTAATAGCTATGCCAATGTGCTTATGTCCCAGTTGAATCAAATGCGATACGGCCTCCCGGCTTGTGGATTGGCTGTCGCTGGCGATAAAATTTATTTTGTCGGACCTGAAGCGGTCTCCCACTACCACCGCCGGAAAACCTTCCGCGGCAATTTCCTCGCAGGTGCTCCGGGTTTCCGTGGTGGTACGCAACACCGCACCGCGTATTCCTTTGCGCACGCACATCTGGGAGAAAGATTCATGCGGCAACACCACGCGGCGCACATCCAGTATCAGCAGATCAAAGCCGAACTGATCCATGCGCTCGCTCATACCCTGCATCAGGGCGGCATCAAATGGGGATCCCAAGGATGAATCCCCGGTGTACGCGAATGCTATATTCATGGTTTCCCGCTTACCAACGGCCGGAACATAACGCGAACGGTTCATGGCTTTGACCACGCGCCGGCGGACGCCCGCGGCAACCGCCGGATGATTGTTAATCGCCCGGGAAACCGTTGCGGGGGAAATGCCCAACTCTTTGGCTATTTCTCGAACTGATCCCATATCCGTCACCGACCTCTGATTAAAAAACGTTAATGGCCACTTTTGACCAGAGCATACGCTCTGATAAAATTAACTTCCATATCATACCGCCCGGAGCCGGGTGTTTTACCACCCACATAATTGCCGCCCACCGCCATGTTGAGAATGATATAAAATCGTTGGTCAAATGGCGCGTTGGGATGCCCCGTCCCGGCCGAAGTTGGAACCGTCCATCCCCCCTGCTGAGTTTCATATAAATGGCCATCGACAAACCATTTAATTTGGACTTTTCGAATCCCAGATTCAGCCGGATCAGCCACTGGCTCCCATTCCAGAGCATACGTGTGCCACTCGGTAGTGGTCTCGTGCCGGGGCAGGGTGTACACCTTGGTCTGGCAGTTATCCTGATTCCATATTTGGCCGGAATGTAAACTGCCCTGTACTTGATGGATACCGTTGCCCCGAGATTCCATGATGTCGATTTCACCGGACCTCGGCCAGGTTCCGTACTTGGATTTTTTCGGCATCATCCAGATCGCCGGCCATAAGCCGGTCCCTTGCGGCAACCGTGCGCGAAATTCAAAGAGGCCATATTTCTGGCTGAACACATTGCGGGTGGTAATGCGGCCGGAAGTGTAATGGACTTTGCCATGTACTTTTTTGCCGATCACCACAATGTGCAGTTTGCCATGGGCCACATACACATTTTTTCTGGAGTGGGTATAAACCTCGGATTCACCGTTACCCCAGCCGCCGCCGCCAAGGTCATAATGCCAACCCTTCAGGTCCGCCGCACCGCGATTGAATTGGTCGCTCCAGGAAAGCTTCCAATGCCATCCCTCTGGTGCGGATATATTCGGCGTTTTGCGAGCCGAAGTCGCTCCGCCGGCCAACATAGCCAACAGAACAACACTGATACCCGCAACGCCATGTTTTAAACCATTCGGCCATAACCATGCTTTCATGATATTTCCCGTTCAAAAGCATTCCGTTGCAATCAAAACAATCCGATGGAACTGGGAAGTCCCGGATTAACGATATTCTGAATTCGCAATCCGTTGTTTCCGTTGGCAGACGGCGAGGTAACTGCGGCACCGGCGACATTGTGGTTGATCGGCAGTGTCTCAACATGGCCATCAAAAAATACCGCATTGGCTTCGCCGGTGCCGGCGGAGTCCTGCAGGTGGCGGTACCGCATTCCTGTGGAATTATTGATGCCCCCTGGAATAACAATATCCTGATCCGTGGTTTCAGAGGAAAGAAATCCGTTGGCGGGCACCAGATAATTCGGGTCGTTAACGTATGGAAGCGCGTTACCTTTGACCGTATTGTTGCATTGAATCCAGTCGCTCATAATCGCCCATGATCCGCCCCAACTGGTTGTTTGTGTCGCATCACCGATGGATATGGCATAACCGGGATTCTGCACATTGGACGCACGCATCGTTATCGTTTGTGCCCAACCAGGCCCGGGCGCGTAGGTCCAGAAATAGTTCGGATTAGCCGCATAGTCGCTCCAATACCAGCCGATCGTGGAAGCGTCCCATCCTGGCCCCAGCGTCGGCTTAACAAGGGATGCCGGGCAAGTGAAGGTTCCTAGAAAGGCTGAGGCGGAAGTAGAAGCCACTGGATAACCTGAAGTATCCACGTTATTAAATTCCAAATAGCGCACCGGGTCCAATCCGCGGTTGTAGCTGTACAAAAGAACGTCCCAGTCAAAAGGATTCCACAGTCCGTAGGACGAGTCATAGGCATTGCCATAGGGAATGACCCCCTCATAGGTATTTTCGTATTCCGCCAGAATCTGCCCAATGCTGCGCAGATTGGCTCCGCAAGCCGTGGCCAGAGCTTCTTCCTTGGCTTTCGCCAGAGCCGGCAACAGCAGGGCAATGAGTAGCGCGATGATGGAAATGACCACCAGCAGTTCAATGAGTGTAAAACCACGTCCAGTGGTTTTATGAGTTGATGAGGCCAAACGATTGATGTTCATGTGGGTACTCCAATCAAGGGGCAGATAGCCCGACCAAAAAAAAGAGCGTTTTCGTACCGTTCCGACACACTGGGTCAGAAGAAAAAGTGGCGGAACCGCTGCGGAACGCCCGAAACGCTCCCGCCATAATTACAAAAATTAAGCCGTTTTGCGAGCTGCCCGCTTGCGGCCAACCAACAACATTCCCAAACTGCCGAGGGCAAACAGCCCCAGCGAAGCCGGTTCTGGAACGGCGCTTAGCGAGAAATTGGCGCTGTCAGTAAAAAGTGCTCCGCCCGCGTAACCAGGGTTGTTAAAGAACATCATCACTTGCGCCTGAGTTGCCGTGGTCGGCACCAATCCGGTTACGGAAAGCTGCATCCACGTATTGGTGGGGCTGCTGGCATTCAGATTGGTCGGGCTGACATCGGTCGCAAGTGTAGTTCCTGCCGCATTTGTAAATATCACCCGAATATCGTCCGTTTCCTGGCCGTTAAGAACATTGCCGCCGGACATGTTATAAAACCATGCAGAAGCACTGAATTGATATCCTCCGGCTCCGGTTATGGCTACATTTTGATAAATCCCGGCGTTGGGGCCGGAATAGGTTTTGCCAGCCTGAGTTCCGGCGTAGGCCACCGAAGAGGTGTAGTAGGCACCATAAGGAGCGGTCCAATTGTTCCAGCCGCTCCATCCATAGGTGCCTGAAGCCGTTGATACATCACCGGTGCTGGCATTGGGGCCACCAGTGGTGCCGGGACTGGCTTCAAAACCGGGATCATTCAACAAGTTGGTATTCAATACGGGGGTAGCGGCAACGGGCTGACAAAACACCCCCGCAGAGCATATAAACCCTGCCGCCGAACCCAAAAGAACCGCCGAGATTTTACCAAACGATAGTGTCATAAGACACCTCCCAAAAAAAAGAAACCCTAAACAGTCACATTGACCGTTACAGTCTTGTTTAACCCCCGGCACGGAATTCTCCCGAACCAGATCAGTGGGCATAAATGTTCGCTGCCACCAGCATATTTGCGGAATTTAAATCCGAAGACCGCAGAGCTGATAAGGTCAGCACAGATGTTCTACCGAACCCGTTCCACTTCACACCGTTGCATTGATAACGGTTTATGAAACTGATTCATAACGGATAGTATATATGTAATCAGAAGTTAGTCAAGTGAAATCTTTAATTTTTTTATAATTTTATTGTTTTCATATATATGAATAATATTATCAAATTCACCCCGACAAAAGGCAACGGGATAGCAGCCCGTGGACGGTTACTCCATTCGTTAATCTGCGTAATCTTATGAATAAGGTGTTTTGGTAACCGTTCACGGCGGGGCTTTATCTGGCTATCTTTTTTTGTGGTGCAGACTTTCTTGTCTGCCGCAGTAGCGAATGCAGGTAAGAAAACCTGCACCACAAGTTATTAATCGCCGACCTGTGAACGGTTACGTGTTTTGGTTGCGGCGGAGCCGCGCCGGGACTCTACTGTTCAACCGGAGTTTAGTCCAATAAATTTCATTTCCGTAATGGAAAACCCTTGATAGTATTGCGTTTGAGGGGTCCTGGGTATGGTTTTTTCGCGGGGAAGTGTTCTCATGTAAATACCGCAAATTTCCCTGATTTTCGAGGAGTCTGATTTAAGTGCCGGGAAGTCGAAAATTGGTATAAGTCATTATTTCACCACGAGTTATCGTATTTTCTCGCCAAAACTCTGGGTTCAACTTTCTGTTCTGCTGCTCGAGCCGCAGCGGCGGATGAAGGACTACTATGTGAGCGTTTGAACTATAATTGTTATTTCACGTCATCGCGACGAGATTGATCGGTACCGCCCTGATACACCCCCTTATGTGCCAGCCGCCAGGTCAAGAGGGGCCGGATGACAAAGATGG
>JAJYGE010000119.1 GCA_021785155.1 Planctomycetota bacterium | reverse complement strand
ATGAGTCTGCGAGATCTGACAACAAAGCAGGCGGGGCATTTCAGGCCCACCTCCCGGCGGGGCGGCGTGCTTTTTGGCCCCCCTCTGCGGCGCGGCTCCTCGGAGTACCATCTTCGCCACTTCTTGATGGAGGCCAAAAATCAGGCCGTCGCAACTCGGCGATTACTTGGACAGGCTCCTATCGCCCCGGCCATGCGGCGACATTCCGAACCAAGCCGCGGTTGCTCGCTGGATATATTGGCAACTTTATGGGAAAATAAACAATTGAAATCGGTTGAACGCTCCGGGCCAACGGGGTTCGGAATCTGAAAATCAACCGGTTTGCGGAAAATTTATTTGACACGCAGTGCGTGGGCGGATAAAAAACACCCGATTTAACCGCGGGGCGGATGTCTTGCTTTGGAGGCTATTGCATGAAACGGTACGCGGCACTATTACTTATCGTTGGCACAGCGGCCATGTTGCCGATGTTGGCGGGTTGTCAAACCCTGACCGATACGCCGGGACAAAACGCTGTCCGCATTGATCACGCCATGGCGACAGACTGGCTGCAGGTTCCGGAAAATGCCGAGCAAGTTCTTATGATTAATCGTCCGACGCAGTTGTCCGACGAGCCGGTGCCGCTGCAGTAACGGGTTATTGCCTGTTTATTCGCATTGCCATGATATCAGATGGATTGTCCGCGGACGTTGCATCCTTTCTTTTCTTACGTCTGGCGGCATAAACTTTCGGATGCTTTTTCGGATTTGTGGCCTTGGCGATTTGCGCACCGGATCATTTGCCCGTAACTTTTATTGGCCAGTTTTTCTCGTTGAGCCGATAATGAAGTGGTTGGCCTGATAGGCGGATCGCCGATACGGAAAATCGGACTTATCGGGGCGGCGGTTTTAGTTCCCGCCGCAGAGATGCGGGTTGGAATTGGTGTAATTGACAGGCTTTTGCTGGCCGAAGGGTCTCTAAGATGACGAAGCGTTCTATTTTGTTGCCTTTTGCGATTATCAGTACGCTCTGGCTTGGCGGGTGCAGCAGCCAGCCAAGTACCTCAACCGCGATTAATCATTATGTTCGAGGCGAGTTGGACGCCGAAGGCGGTAAAACCCAGAAAGCTCTGGCCGAACTCACGCAGGCGATCAGCCAGAATCCGAATATGGTTTTGGCCTATGAAGCCCGTGGTGACATTTATCGCAAACAGGGGCATATCCATAGCGCCATTGATGATTATCAACGCGCCGTAACATTGAATCCAAAAAGCTTTCACGGCTGGTATGAACTGGGCGTGAGTTTCCAGGCGGTGCATAATTTTCAAAGCGCCGTTAAGGCCTATCAGCAGTCATTACAGGTTGAACCGAAAAATGCCCACGCCGCCATGAATCTTGCCGTGGCGTATGCCCAGACCGGGCAGCCTATTTTTGGCGTCATTTATGGCCGTCGGGCCTTATCCAATGGCGCAAATTCCTTTGCGTCATTAGCCAACCTTGGAGCTATTTATGCCGAAGCCGCCAATGTTGATCCCAAGTATGGCCGGAAAGCACTGCATTATTTCAAATCCAGTCTGGAGTTAAAGCCGCATCAGTCGGCCATATATCTGGATATGGCGGCGGTGTATTTGCAGGGCAAAGACTATGCCATGGCCTCGCGCGTGCTGAAGACGGCGGGCAAGCTTGCTCCATCAGCCCTGGTGCAGGAGCGACTCGGCTACGCCTATTACCGCATGGGCAATTTGCCGCGGGCGAAAGTGGCCTACCATGCCGCATTGAAAATCAATGCCAATTACCCGCCCGCGCTCAATGGCCTTGGTGTGGCGGATATGGCCATGGCGTTACAATCGGCAAGCGGCGATTCGGCGATGCGCCGCAAAGCGATTGGCTATTGGCGCAAGAGTCTTGAATTGAATCCGGACCAGCCGCTGATTGAAAAGCTCGTCAAGCGTTTTTCGCAATCATCGCAATAGGGCGTGGAACTCATTGGCCCGCGCTTTTCACCGCCCTGACCCGGGCGAGACAGGAATACAAAACGCATGAATCCCCTGGAACGACTGCGAAAAAATATCCAAACCGTATTCTTCGGGCGTCCCGAAGTGGTCACACACCTGCTGGTGGGATTACTGGCGCGGGGCCATGTGCTGATTGAAGATGTTCCCGGTGTTGGCAAAACGGTTCTGGCCAAGGCGCTGGCCCGCAGCATCAACTGCCAGTTCAGCCGCATTCAACTTACGCCTGATCTGCTGCCCAGCGATATTCTCGGCGTTTCGGTTTATAACCAGGAAAGACAGGAATTCACATTCAAACCCGGCCCGATTTTTGCCAATATCGTCCTCGCGGATGAAATCAACCGTACCACCCCGCGCACGCAAAGCAGTCTGTTGGAGGCGATGAACGAAAATTCCGTCTCCGTTGATGGTCAAACGCTTCAACTTCCCCGCCCATTTATGGTCGTGGCGACGCAAAATCCATTTGAGTTTGAAGGCACGTATTTCCTGCCTGAAAATCAGTTGGATCGTTTTCTGCTGCGCATTCAGTTGGGCTATCCGGAGCGCGAGCGCGAACTGGCTATTCTGCGGGAACAGCCGGGACAGCATCGACTCGATACACTCGACCCGGTACTCTCCAGCGAAGAAGTGGAAGCGTTGCAGGGGCAGGCCGCGCAGGTAAAAATTGACCCCCTGCTGCTGGAATACATGATGGATATTGTAACGGCCACGCGCAAGCATGAATTGTTGCATACGGGTATTTCGCCGCGCGGTTCACTCGCGCTGACCCACGCGGTGCAGGCCTTGGCGCTGGTGAACAAACGTGATTATGTCACGCCCGATGACATCAAGGAAATGGTCGTTCCGGTTTGCTCGCACCGGGTTATTACCAAAAGTTACATGGCCAACGGTGATATTACCACCGCCGTTCGTATCATGCAGGAATTATTGCAGAATATTGCCTGCCCCATGTAGTGCTTGCCACCGGGGCGTAGCCGGCAGGATGCAGCGATTCATAAATTTCAAGGCGATCCGCGGCCATGCGAAAACACCGGCACATGACGTATTATGAACTGACCTTTACGGGGTTTGTTTTTGCCGGCGTTACGTGCTTTGTGTTGATCGCGGCCCTGAACAGTCAAAACAATATTCTCTTCTGGGCGCTGGGAATTGTGCTGGGAACGCTTCTGGTATCGGCGGTCCTCGGTGATCTGCTTTTGCGACGATTGGAAGTCACGCGATCCGTCGGGGAGCACGCCGTTGCCGGTGAGTCGATGGAAGTACATTACCGCATGGTGAATCATAAAATACTCTGGCCATCCTGCGCTGTTCGCATCACGGAAGCCCGCTTTCTGGGGGCGGTATCTGTTATTCCTGAAGGGTATTGCCTGCATCTGGGGCCGGGGCAGACCACGCTGGTGATGACCCATCTGGTCCCGACACATCGGGGAATTATTGAACTGCGCGAGCAGCGAGTATGTTGTTCATTTCCGTTTGGATTTCTCAATCGGGCGGTGCATGTGCGGGCACCGCGCCGCATCACGGTATATCCGCGCATCGGCATGTTGAATCGTGAATTGCTGGCCCGCTCGCGCACATTTGCCCCCGGCGGTTCCACGACTTCACCCCGGCGGGGAGGATCGGATGAATTTTTCGGCCTTCGTGAATATCAATCCGGAGACAGCATTCGATCCATTCACTGGCGCCGCAGCGCTCACACCGGTCAATTAATGGTCAAAGAAATGACCACCGATACGCCACCAACCATTGTTGTTACCCTGGATTTGCGGCAATGGGCTACCGTGCCCAATGGCCCGGCGCTCGCCGAGCGCGCTATTGAACTGGCCGCCGCATGGATGTGCCGCGGATTAATGGATCACTTTTCCGTTGGACTGCAGATTGCCGGCTATAGCCGACCGATACCCACTTTGATTACCGCCGGTCGCAGCCAGCGGCAAATACTTCTCGAGGCGCTGGCCACCATTGACCTCGCGGCCATTAAGCCCGCCGCCGCCGATGCGGCACCGCCGCAGGAGGACCGCTCCGCCCGGATTGCGGAACATGTCGTTATTTCTTTATCTGAAAAAACCGCCAGCCTCGATATGGTGCCAACAGGTTGCAACTATACACTTCTGTGCATGGACGATCCGGAAAGCCAATATTGGCTCTATTTTCCGTCTCAACCCGGCCCTTCCGCGGCCATGGCGGACTTCGCGGCGCCGTCGCAAGCCGCTGAATAAATTATCCGCGGCAAATATTGGAAACCGCAAACAATTTGGCCATGGAGCCGGTTTCAACACAACGGAAATGCAATCAAGGAGTCCAAATTCATTGGACCACATTATGACAGCGGCGCAAAAAGTGCTTTGAGTTCCTCATCACCGAGTTTCAGCGGTGTTTGTCCGCTGTCATCGAGCAGACCGGCGACCAGTTCGCGCTTGCGCTGTTGCAGGGCCTGGATTTTTTCTTCCACCGTGCCTTGTGTAATAAGCTTGTACACAAATACCGTTTTATCCTGTCCGATGCGGTGGGCCCGATCGGTGGCCTGATTCTCTACCGCCGGATTCCACCATGGGTCATAATGAATGACCGTATCCGCCGCAGTCAGATTCAATCCGGTTCCCCCGGCCTTCAGGCTGATTAAAAACAATGGCACATCACCACGCTGAAAACTCTGCACCGGGGTATCGCGGTCACGGGTGTCACCGGTGAGGCGCACAAAGCTGATTTTCAGTTCACCGAGTTTCTTTTCAATGAGTTCCAACATGCTGGTGAACTGGGAAAACAGCAGGATTTTGCGACCGTCTTCAATCATGGATGGCACGGTTTGCGTAAGCCAGTCCAATTTGGCGGATTGGGTCACTTTTTGTGCGCTGGGCAGCTTAAGCAGCCGCGGATCGCAGCACACCTGCCGCAATTTCAGCAACGCTTCGAGAATGAAAATGTGACTGCGGGCCAAGCCCATGTTGGCGATCTGATCGCGCACATGGCTTTCCATGGTCACGCGGATGCTTTCATACAAATCCCGCTGGGCACCGGAGAGTTCAATTTCCTGCACCATTTCATTTTTCGGCGGCAGTTCCAAGGCTACTTCGCTTTTTCTGCGGCGCAGCACCAGCGGCGCAATGCGCTGGGCCAGGGCTTTACGCCGCGCACTTTCACCGAGTTTTTCTATCGGATCGCGGTAAAGCTGCCGGAATTGTCGATTGTTTCCCAGAAAGCCCGGCATCAGGAAATCAAAGATCGCCCAGAGTTCTCCGAGGTGATTTTCCATGGGCGTTCCAGTCAGCGCCAGGCGGTGGCGGGTGATCAGTTTTCGCGCGGCCTGGGCGTATTGCGTATTGGGGTTTTTCACCATCTGGGCTTCATCAAGAATAACCAGATGATAGGGCTGCTTGGTTAAAAACTCTTCATCGCGGGCCAGTAACTGATAGCTCGTGACAATCAGGTCATATTGATCAAGCTGTTCAAAATGCTCCTTACGCCCCGATCCGTGCAGGATCAGCACGCGCAAGTCCG
>JAJYGE010000071.1 GCA_021785155.1 Planctomycetota bacterium | reverse complement strand
GCATGAGTATATCGCAAATAAATTCAATGTCAAGTGTACACACATTATTTACATGGGTACAACTACAGAAAAAAACGGCCCCGGCCAATCGCCGTAAATCATGGCGCATCAACAACTTACAAATGAACATTGCGTCGAATTCCGGGGAGAACTACGGCTTAACTTTTTAGCGCCGTTGCGCATTATCCCTCCTATTGCAATCCTATAGCCTTACCGAGGTACAGTTCAGACCCGCTGAACAAGGTTCTTTGACAAATAAATAACATGCCCGCATCAATGGTTCCGTATGGCCATGGAGATCGCTAAGTACCTGGTAAAAAAGCGACGCTCGCGCCCATTCCGCGCAATTCTGAAATTACTGGCCAATACTGTAAAACGACTTCTAACTCCTGAATGCTGGCCCCTTAGGGGCCTCTAAAAACATCTTGGGCATCCAGGACAACTTGAACCAAACCCTCTAAAATCAACGCTCCCATCAGCTTGCGCATCTTGAGCACCTTGCCCCCCGAACTTGAGCATCTTGAGCAACTTGAAATTCGCAAGGTCTTCTAACTTCTAACTCCTAACTCCTAACTCCTAAATGCTGGCGGTCCCGCCGCGTTGCAGAAGTGGTCACAGGCCTCTTTGGCTTGGACGCTCAAAGTCTGGTGCGGATTGTCGCTGCCGGTTACTCCGGGTCGATGGGAATCCCATCATCGCCAACAGCGGCACACGATTCTCCACATGGAGTTCAAACGATTCCGCAACATGATGCTGCCAATACCCTGCCAGATCGTCAAGACGGGGCGACGCATCATTTACCGGATCATGTCATGGAATCCGTGGACCTCAAGCCTCTTGCGATTGGCCGAGGCGACGTACTACCCGCTGCGTTGTTAGCACGGTGAACCATGATGTCGGGGTAAGGACGCCCCGATCCGCCGCAGCGCCAGGACCAGAAAGAAAACAAAACATGGTGTAAACAAAACCCGAAACAACTCACGATGTGGCCCAACCCTGGACCACAATGGGGAGACTGTAAAAACAATACGCAAGACAAGAATTATCGGCTTACGGTCGGGGTCTTCGCTTGTTTAAGGACTGGTGCTTTGTCACCAGCGAGCAACGCTGCCAGCGGCTAAAAGAACCAGCCGGAATGCTCCGTTTACTTATCGCGACGCCGATATTATATAATCAACGTGAGGACATGGGATTACGATATGCTCAAATTGCCAACAATAGCTGATTCAGCGGGCAGGCCGTCGTGGAAAAACAATGCGCGAAATTATGGCTTTTCTCTTGTGGAACTGCTGGCGGTTGTATCGATTATTGCTGTATTGATTGCGTTGCTGCTGCCCGCATTGGCCTTAGCCCGCCGGGCGGCCCAAGCCACCATCTGCGCCTCCAATCTTCACCAGTTGGCAACGGCTTATACCGAATATTTTGCCGCGGACCCAGCCCATGGCCTGCCCTATGATCCGGATTTATCTGGCATGTACTGGCTGGAATTATTGGGACCCAGCTTCGCCAACCAAGTCTCGACAATTCAAAATCAAAACACCGCTTCGTATATTCCGGCGGTCGAACAGGCGGCACTGGTTTGTCCGAGCACCCCCAATGAAACATTGGCGGCGGGATCCGCTGGATACGGCAACGTATCTACCACCTGGGGACCAGTGGCATGGTGGAATCAACCGACCATCACAGGCCACTTCGGCAGCTACTGCATCAATGCCTGGCTTTTTGATACTTCCATTGAAGCGACATCGACAGATCCCAACCCCATGTATTGGTATACCACGCATCAGACGCTGGGGCTAACGCCTTATTTCAGTTACAGCGATAAAACTGCCGGACCACAGACCCCGGTATTTGCCGATGCCATCTGGGCTGATGCCTGGCCCGACGGCAGCAACCAACCACCGCAATCACCCTTTACCCTTGATTCCGGATATCCCACCGGAGCGCCCAAGGGGCCTGGTGGCTTGGGCCGGCTGTGCATTGATCGGCATGGCACCGCGATTAACGTTTCATTTGAGGATGGCCATGTAGAAATCGTGCCGTTGGGATCACTCTGGATGTTGCGCTGGTCGGCAACCACCATACCCCGGCAAGTCATCATTCGTTAACCCGCGACGTGACGTCACGGCATGGTCAATTCACCCCAACCGAGTCGATGGTGCCGCACGACCATCACCCGGACCTGGCCCTGATTGGGCAAACGTGGCAACAGGGCACCGAGTTGATTGAGGGTTCTAATGCGATACGGGCCTAACTGGACCAACACATCGCCGGGTTTCAAACCAGCCCTGGCCGCCATGGATCCGGCATCCACTTCGGTTATCAGCAATCCATTTTTCACGCCGAGATTAAACTTTTTCCCCAAGGTCGGCGTAACCTGTTCGACCAAGCAACCCATGACCCGTTTAACGGCGCGGGTGATACGCTGGGCCGTGACTTGAGCCGGTGTGGGCGGAGCGGGGCTTACGGGATATGTTCTGCTTGTCCCGTTGGAAAATTTCACCACCACTGTTTTCTGTTGCAGCGTCACGTTCAATAAAGCCGCATACACATCAAGTAAATTGTCCACACGAATACCGTCAACGGATACCACCGTCGGACCATGTGTTCCGGCAATCACAACTTGTTCATGGATGGTGGCCGGCGATTGAAACGTTCTTTGCCCCGCAAAGGTGACGGGAATCAACACCCCGTTGGTTGTCTCCGGATTCATCAACATGCTGATGAGCTGATACAAGCGATTGACGCCGATGGCAAAACCAATGTTCTGCGCATTGCCGCGGATGGCGGTATTTATGCCGATGACCTGCCCATAAGCGTTCAGCAGCGGCCCCCCGGAATTACCGGGATTAATGGCGGCATCCGTTTGAATCAGATTTTTAAGCGGCACGGGATTATTCGGCTCATGAATTTCTCTGCCAATGGCCGAGACAATACCCGAACTGACACTCTGGCTGAACCCGAATGGATTGCCCACGGCAATGGTCGGTTCGCCGATCATCAGCGTTGACGAATCTCCCAGCGTCAAAGTTGGAAACGCGCGACCCGAAGCGGCATTGATCTTCAAAATTGCCAAATCCGCCTGCGGATCACTTCCCACGACATGCGCCGCATATTTTTTCCCATCGGATAACGTAACGGAAATTTGCTGCGCCTGATCCACAACGTGGTTATTGGTGACCACGTAGCCATTTTTTTGAATGATAAATCCGCTGCCCAGAAAATCAGCGGGCACATGAACATAGGGACCTATTCCCGGCCCTCCAAAAATGCTGCCAAACACATTGACCTGCCGCGTGATTACTTTTTTGGCGGTAATGGACACAATGGCCGGTTCGGCATGATGAATAATCTGCACGGTAATCGTATCGCGCAAGTTGTCGGGGTTAATATGCGGTTGCCATGCCGCGGCGGCACACAATCCCGCGGGAATCAGGCCGGCAATGACCATGGCCGCCAAAATTTTTCGCATGAACATTTATTGTATCTCCATAAACATCACCGTGTATGTCATACACCATACACGGCTATGAATCCACCGCCCGGCCCGATGCCGACAAAATTTACAGCCGCCCTCCGCGTAAAGATTCCATACGCGACCGCAGCCTTATCGGCCCAATGCGACCATCAGAATTGATACATCCAATACCCTGACACTCATATATCCCCGTGCCGCCCGGCGTTCCCCATTTTCAAATCCCAAAAATCGCCGGTTGTGATTCGATCTTGGCTGAGGCTGTCAGTTTGCTTGAATTGGCCCGGCGCGGTGCTGCACGGGCGGTTAACACCTTCATGACCGCCGCCTATTGGGAAATTGGTCGCCGCACTGTGCAATGGGAACAAGGTGGGCAATCGCGAGCTCATTATGGCGAATACCCCATGGAGCGGTTTTCCGCAGGCCTGTCCGTGCGCTACGGTTGAGGCTTCTCACGGCGCACGGCCTATCAGATGCGAGCGTTTTACCTGGCATACCCGGCCATTTCGCAGACACCGTCTGCGAAATTGGCCGTAAAGGCGGAATCGCCCTCCGCACGCCTCGTGGTTCAAAAAAAGGCCATCGCCTCTTTGCGTTCTTACGCCACTTTGTGGTTAACCCCGTTAAGCGTCATCCGTTGAAATTCCCGCCGTCAATCGCTAAATCGCGGCGCGGCCGCCTCGCCAAGGAGGATAAATTAACGTTGGCCCGACAACCCAGCACGCCCCCGGTGACATTTTGGTGAGGATTTTGTAAAATTGCGCTATGGTAAAGAAATACTATAAATACCGCCCATTATATAAAGTTGGGGTAAATGGAACTCGGGTACCAGACCCATTCACGGAGTCAGTTTTTCGGAAGGCGGAAATTTATTATTGTACACCTGAAGATTTCAACGATCCATTCGACTGCAATCTCCGGCTTCACGCGGATGATTCCACGGATCAACAGTGGGAGGAATATCTTGATAAGGCGTTCAAATCCAAGTGCACCGTGGAACAACTAAACTCGTTCAAATCTCAAAAGGCTTGGCAGACAACTCCGGGGTTCAAACGAAAAATAGGCCTGACAACGCAAAGGGATCATTACAAAAAATCAAGCGTCTTCTGTCTTTCAAAGAAGGCGAACTCAATTCCAATGTTTTCATATTACGCCGACAGCCACCGAGGCATTGCCATCGAGTTCAGCTTTTCCGATGGGAACATTCCTTGCGGAATTCCCCTCGGCGACCCCAGAAATCCCTATGATAGAAGAGTCGTCTTTAGTGACGTTGATTATTCCCAGAACTTGCCTGAGTTAAATTACCACAAACTGTACGGAACTCCACAATTGGTAAAAAGCCTTCTATTCACGAAGTACGCCGAATGGGAACACGAGCAGGAATTTCGGATAGTAAGACGTAATGTTTCTGCTTCTCCGGTATCATTCGATAAGAATCTTGTCACAATGGTGATCTTTGGATGCAAGACAAAGGACGAAGATTTTAATCTGGTCAAAACATGGCTCACCGGGTGGCCATCGGATGTCATTTTTTCCAAAGCCGAGGCCCCCAGTAATGAATTCAGCTTGAATATTAAGAAATTCGATACCATAAGATCGCAACCGGTACGCAAATAGCTCGGGCCATGGCCAATGATAATTCGCAAAATACCGCAACCGAGCGTCCCCACCCCCGAACACCTCCACCAACCGCCGCAGCGCATGGCCGCCGTCGCCAACGCCAGATACCGAACGCTTCCCGTCGTTCCGTAACTGTTCGGGGACCGGTGCTCGTCGAAGTAACCGCCGTCTCGTAGTTTATCCCGACGCCACCGTTGGCTGCGGCGTGCATCGCCCGCACTCACACCAACGTTTCTTTCCGATCCCCATTTTCATTTTCGGTCCGATGGATTGACGGGTGTCATACCAAAGTTGTAATGTCCTGTTTGGCCCAAGTTAAAATGTCCTCTTTTGGAAAAAGAGGATGTTATGAGCCAAGAGGAATTACTGATGATGAGTCAGCGGGATCGTGATCGT
>JAJYGE010000532.1 GCA_021785155.1 Planctomycetota bacterium | reverse complement strand
CTTGTCCCTGAATTAAAAATCATCGCGCCGTGGAAGGATGACCGCTTTGAACTCCGCAGCCGCGAGGCGGCCATTAAATATGCGAAAGAAAAAGGCGTGCCGATCAGCCAGACGGTCAAAAAGATTTATTCTCGCGATCGTAATTTATGGCACATTTCACATGAAGGGGCGGATCTGGAGAATCCGGCCAATGAGCCGCTGGATAATCTGTGGGTCATGAGCGTTCCGGTGAGTAAAGCTCCGGGGAAAGCGGAATTTGTCACCGTTGGCTTTGAGGCCGGCACACCGATAAGCGTTAATGGCCGCAAGTTGGCGGCGCACAAAATTATTGAAACCCTTAACATGATCGCCGGGCGCCATGGCGTGGGGCAGGTGGATCTGGTGGAAAATCGTCTGGTGGGCATGAAGAGCCGTGGGGCGTATGAAACACCGGGTGGCACGGTATTGCTGACGGGCATCCGGGCGTTGGAAGCGCTGTGCATGGAGCGTGATTTAGCTCATTACAAGCAGCAGATTGCGCTGAAATATGCGGATCTTGTCTACTATGGCCAGTGGTTCCATCCGCTGCGCGAGGCCCTTGATGCGTTTGTCACCGCGGCGACCCGAAACGTCACCGGTACGGTAAAAATTCGTCTTTTCAAGGGTCGGGCGACGGTGGCATCGGTTACCTCGCCGGGCAGTTTGTACCGACCTGATCTGGCAAGCTTTACCATGGGTACGGAATACGATGGAAAAGACGCCATTGGTTTTATCAAGCTTTTTGGATTGCCCATGAAGGTCAATGCCCTGCGGGATCGCCGGGATTGAACTTGGTGGTCTCAATAAGCCGATGCAAAGGTAAGTATTTCCGGCGCGGTGTCCGGATTTTGATCCACGGTGGCCGAAGGAGCATTTTGAATGATCCAGTCAAGTAATCCTCACGCTGCCATTTTGGTAACTGGTGGGGCCGGTTTTATCGGCTCAAATTTTGTTACGTCGTGGATCAGTACCATCGGCACCCCGGTGGTGAATTTAGATAAACTCACCTACGCGGGGAACCGGGAAAATCTTGCCGGTCTAAGTGGTGACTCCCGGCATGTATTTGTGCAGGGGGATATTCATGATCGTGCGATGCTTGATAAGCTGCTGGCTACACATCAGCCGCGGGCCATTGTTCATTTTGCGGCGGAAAGCCATGTTGACCGATCTATTCATGGTCCGGAAGATTTTGTCATCACCAATGTCAACGGGACATTTCATCTGCTGGAGGCGGCGCGGGCATACTGGTCCAAACTGGCGGATCCGAAAAAGACCGATTTCCGATTCCTCCACGTTTCGACCGATGAAGTTTATGGTTCTTTAAGCGCTACGGATCCGGCATTTACCGAAACAACACCGTATGCCCCAAACAGCCCATATTCCGCTTCCAAGGCCGCGTCTGATCATCTGGTACGGGCGTATCATCACACGTATCACCTGCCGGTACTTACGACCAATTGCTCCAATAATTATGGTCCATTCCAGTTTCCGGAAAAGCTTATTCCACTGATCATTCTCAATGCTCTGGCCGGAAAACCATTGCAGGTTTACGGTGACGGCCTGAACGTCCGCGATTGGCTTTTTGTACTCGATCACTGCGACGCAATCCGGGAAGTATTACAAGCCGGTCAGCCCGGTGAAACTTACAATATCGGCGGCAACAGCGAAATGAAAAATATCGATGTCGTCAAAACCATCTGTTCAATTCTGGATGAATTGCGCCCCACTTCCCCCCACCGTCCCCATGCGTCCTTGATCCAATTCGTGAAAGATCGCCCCGGCCACGACCGACGATATGCCATGGATATCACCAAGATTAATCGTGAATTAGGCTGGCACCCTAAATGTTCCTTTGCCGACGGCATCCGGGCCACCGTGCAATGGTATCTGGATCATAGTAACTGGATTGAGCATGTCGTCAGTGGGGAATATCGCAAATGGGTGGATGCCAATTACGCCCAACGTGGTTAAACTTGAGACAGTTTCGAGTTTGGGCGTGGAGAAGCATCCCGGCGTTGCCGTAGTCGCCCGGTGGTGGTAGATCAGCCCCCGGATTATCATCCGGTACTCCCGGCGTGAGGAACGGCCAAACTTGTGGAGAAACAAACATGCGAAAAGGCATTATTCTTGCCGGTGGTGCCGGCACCCGGCTGCATCCCGTGACTTTGGCGGTTTCCAAGCAATTGCTGCCGGTTTATGACAAGCCGATGATTTATTATCCGCTTTCCACCCTGATGCTGGCGGGTATGCGCGATATTCTGCTAATTTCCACCCCGCAGGATACACCAAGATTTCAGCAATTGCTTGGCGATGGCAAACACTGGGGCCTGAATATTTCTTATGCGGTGCAACCCGAACCCAACGGTATTGCCCAGGCCTTTATCATCGGCAAGGAATTTATCGCCGACAATCCCAGCGCTTTGGTGTTGGGCGATAATATTTTTTATGGCCATGATTTTGCGGCCGATCTCAAGGCCGCCGCCGAAGAATCCACCGGGGCTACCGTCTTTGCCTATCCCGTCGTGGATCCGGAGCGCTACGGTGTCGTGGAATTCGACAAAGATTTTAACGCCTTATCACTGGAGGAAAAGCCGGTGAAACCAAAATCCAGATATGCGGTCACCGGCATTTATTTTTATGGCCCGGACGTGGTATCGGTAGCGGAACATCTTAAACCCTCCGCGCGGGGCGAACTCGAAATTACAGATGTCAACAAGGTGTATCTGGCTAAGAAAACCTTACGCGTAAAAGTCATGGGACGAGGAATGGCATGGCTGGATACCGGCACGCATCAATCTTTGCTGGATGCCTCCATGTATATTCAAACCATTGAACGTCGGCAGGGTTTGAAAGTGGCCTGCCCGGAGGAAATCGCCTGGCGGCGCGGATTTATCACCGCTGAACAATTACGCCAATTAGCCAAACCACTGGCCAAAAATGAGTATGGGCAATACCTGTTGGAAATTCTGGAAGAAAAGCTGGCTTGAATATGAAAATAATCCCCACTGACATTCCTGACGTTCTGCTGCTGGAACCGGCGGTGTATCGTGACGCCCGCGGCTTTTTCATGGAAAGTTACAACCAACGTAGTTTTGCCAAGCTGGGCATCACCGCCGATTTTGTGCAGGACAATCATTCGCGCTCCAGCCGGGGTGTTTTACGCGGATTGCATTACCAGATTCAGCAGGCCCAGGGAAAGCTTGTCCGCGTGGTGCGTGGAGAAGTGTATGATGTGGCGGTGGATATTCGCCGACATTCTCCGACATTTGGCAAATCAGTGGGGTTTAATCTTTCGGATGAGAACTTGCGCATAGCCTATGTACCGCCCGGATTTGCACATGGCTTTCTGGTACTGTCGGAAACAGTAGAGTTTCTTTATAAAACAACCGATTATTATGCTAAAGAATTTGAGCGGTCCATCCTGTTTAATGATCCAGACATCGGCATACCCTGGCCGGATGCCGGTGCTCTGGTGTTATCAGAGAAAGACCGTACCGCTCCGCGCCTGCGCGACGCCGAGGTATATTTGTGACCGACGCTGACGCAAACTTTCCAATGGGGGCGTTTGTGCGTATTATGTGGCGGGTAATGTGCCCCGAACCACGGAATGTGGAGAACGCTGAATGAAACTTGAAGATGTCATTGAATTGCAACCACCGGTGTTGAACGCTTCGGAAAATATCTTTTTACCCGCGGTGCTTTCGGGCTTGGGCAGCACCATGGTTCACCTGTTCCGATCCGTCAGCGGCAATGTACGGACGATGCAATATCCTGAAGAACGCCGGGAGGATAAGCCGGTGCTGGATCAGGGCATGGATGTACAACGCTATCGCGGTGTGCATCGGTTGAACCGCGATGAACAGAATCGGGTGAAATGTGTGGCCTGTTATATGTGCGCCACGGCCTGTCCGGCGCACTGCATTCACATTGTCGGTGATGCCGCCCCGGATTCCTGGCCGGATCGGGAAAAATACCCGATTAAGTTTGATATTGATGAATTGCGTTGCATTTATTGCGGTATGTGTGAGGAAGCCTGTCCCGTGGATGCTATTGAACTGACCTACGAATACGACATTGTCGGACTCACACGGGAAGAAATGATTTTTGACAAACAAAAACTTCTGGCCATCTATGACCAGACAATCAAGCGACGCCCCATGTGATTATCGTTTTGAGTTTTCTCTCACTGCAGATTGAGAGCAAAAGCACAAAATAACAAACCCGCAATTATTTCGCCTTTATATATTTTATTCATGTTTAATTGAATATTATTGTTTGTTTTACAAATTTTATATTGTTATAGGACTATTTCTTGGCATAAAGTGCTCCAAGTTCCTCCTACTGACTTTAGCTGCCCCCCCGCTGCGGGTAAAATTGCTATCATGCGTTGCGACAGACGGGCGACAGGCTTGCGCCCATCGCTACAGCGGCGCGATCGTTCCAGATGAATGGACCGATCCGCCATGAAATGGGCATGAGGTGGCGGCCAAGGGCTGCCGAAAAAAATATATGTGGTTTGAAAAAAAGAGCCTGCGTCGGATGGCAGTGGCCGAGGACGCATCTCCACGACAGCTTTACTGGAAAAAAATAACCGGGCGGCAATGGACGTTTTTAACCATAGCCAGCCTGTGCTTTGCGGCGTTGCTTTTGTTGGAGCTGGTTCCCAACAGTACACCGGTTTGGCTGGGAATCAAGGCCCCCGCGACAATTTTATCACCGGTTACCTTCAGCCTTCCGGATCAGGCGAAATTTGCCGCTCTGCGGCGACAGGCCCGCATTCATACCAATCCCGTGGTAAAGCTCAATGATAAAGGCAAATTACTGGAAATTATCGGTACCGAGCTTAATAGCCTGCCCTATGATGTGGCCTCCATTAAAACCCCCGCCGACATGCCGGAGCCGCTGCGGACACGTTTTCCGACCATGACCGTCAATGCGTTGAACTATTTGCACAGCATCATTGAAGATAATCAATTCCCGCAATATTCCCGCCGGATCACGCTGCTGGTGGACGAATTAAAGCGCCGGCCCGTGATTGATCAGAAAGCCCTGAAAGCGATTGCGAGAACACCGTCGGTGAATATTATCGTCCGCACCGTTGAGGGAACCAAGGTTGAACAATCACGGATTAAACTTAATGAACTGGGTGTGTTGGACACCAGCGGGCAGGGGTTCCGCCCCATGGTGGAACAGTGTCTGCCCGAACCATTATGGAATACAGTATCGGCATTTCTGGCCGCAAAGAAAACGCCCACCTTTGTTCTTGATACCGCGGCCATGGACAAGCTGGCGGCAGCCAATCAGGCCGCTATCACCATGCCACAGATGGTCTTTCATCGTGGAGAGGTACTCATTAATGCCGGGGAGGTCATCACACCGCCGCTACGGGATATTTTGCATTCCGCGTACAGCGCATGGCGAACGCGTCTGGCCCGACGACATCCTTGGGCCTTATGGGAACACCTGCTGGGACTTTATA
>JAJYGE010000361.1 GCA_021785155.1 Planctomycetota bacterium | reverse complement strand
TCCCGTAAAGGTATGCGCCGCGCGCACCACGCTCTGACCGGTACCGCCAGTTCGCGCTGTCCCGGATGCGGGCAAAGCCGTCTGCCGCACCGCATGTGCAGCAACTGCGGTTATGTCAACCGCAGCTTGAGCTTGGAACTTGAAGAAACCACCAAGAAATAGTCCACACCTGTGGAACGTTAAGGTAGGTATGCCGCATTGCGGCGGCAGGAGAAATAGTGTGTTTCTCCGCTTTGGCTGTTGTACTGTTGTGTAACTTTTTTGAGGCAAGTCAGGCGATGCGCATTGCGATAGACGCCATGGGTGGGGATCACGCTCCGGATAAAATTATCCAGGGAGCGATTGAATCATTGGAATTTCTTCAGTCGGATGATGAAATTATTCTTGTTGGCCCCGAAGAACTCCTCCGCGAAAAATTAGCCGCTGTCCTGCCTGCATATTCCAATGTACGCATTGAGCCAGCCTCGCAGGTCATCGGCATGGATGAATCTCCCGTCGAGGCGGTGCGACAGAAGCGAAACAGCTCAATTGTACGCATGGTAAAGCTTGCCGCCGCCGGC
The DNA here is from genome assembly GCA_021785155.1 of Planctomycetota bacterium. The sequence goes on along the minus strand of JAJYGE010000361.1, from coordinate 4,958 downwards.
GGAGCTGATGCCATTATTTCCGCAGGCAACACGGGTGCCCTCGTGGCTGCCGGCGTTCTGATGCTGGAAGCTCTTCCCGGAGTAGAACGCCCCGGCATAGCTATTCCCATACCCAATGGCCATAACCGTGTATTGCTTTGCGACGCCGGGGCCAATGTGCAACCCAAAGCGACACATCTGCACCAATATGCAATTCTCGCATCGGTCTATTCGCAAACACTTTACGGCGTTGAAACGCCCCGCGTGGGCCTCCTGAACATCGGCACGGAAGAAGAAAAAGGCACCGCTCTGGTAAAAGAAACGCGACTTCTGCTGGAAAAAGATGCCGGCCTGAATTTTATAGGCTATGTGGAAGGCCGGGATATTTTTAACGACCGCTGCGATGTGGTGATTACCGATGGCTTCACCGGTAATGTCGTGCTTAAGGTTATTGAAGGCATGGGCGGATCCCTGCTGCGGACTCTCAAAGGCCAATTGGCCCAACTGCCCGCGCAAACCGCAGGCGAACTGGCTCCGATTATTAAAAACACCTTCAATTTGTATGATCATGAAGAATATGGCGGCGCACTTTTGCTCGGTGTTTCGGGGCTGTTTCTCAAGGTGCATGGCTCGGCTGGGCAAAAAGCGATTCGCAATGCCGTCCACGCCGTCAAACAGGCCACGCGGCATAACATCAATGCGCGGATTTCAGCCCGACTCTCCGAACGGGTGGCGTAAAACCGCGGAAGCCGTTACCCTAATTCTGGAATCCGCGATAAACCCGGTTTGTTTCGGTAACGCGGCGGATTTGTAATATCATCAGGAGTGGTTGTCATTATGGCCCGATTTGGCGCCTATATCTCCGGTTCCGGAAGTTGTGTTCCCCAGCGGCGTTTAACCAACGCCGATCTCGAAAAGCTGGTCGATACCAACGATGAATGGATTGTTCAACGCACCGGCATCCGCGAACGGCGGGTTGTCAGCAATGGCGAATCCACTGTTACTCTGGCCCTGCATGCGGCACAAAAGGCATTGGAAAATGCCAAAATCTCCGCCGATGATCTGGACCTGATCATCGTTGCGACACTCACGCCCGAATTGATCACACCGTCCACCGCCTGTCTGTTGCAGGAAAAATTGGGCATTAAACGGCATATTGGCGCTTTTGATATGGGGGCGGCCTGCTCGGGCTTTGTGTATTCAATTGCCACGGCATCGCAGTTTATTCAAACCGGCGCCTACAAAAATATTCTTATCGTGGGTGCTGAAACGCTTACCAGAATTGTTGATTATACCGATCGGGGCACATGCATATTATTTGGCGACGGGGCCGGAGCGGTTGTACTTTCGGCGACGGAAGATTCCAGGCGCGGCATTCAGGCATTTGAACTTGGTGCCGACGGGATGGATGGAGAAATGCTGTATGTGCCCGCCGGTGGATCACGTTTGCCGGCCAGTGCGGAGACCATTTTAAACCGTCAACACTACCTGAAAATGAATGGCCGTGAAATTTATAAATTTGCTGTTCATCAGATGACCAGCAGCCTGAAGAAGGCCATGGAGGCGTGTAATCTCACGGCCGCTGATGTTAAGCTCGTTGTGCCGCATCAGGTCAATCAACGCATTATTGACAGTGCCACGGAAAAAATGGGTTTTCCAAAAGACAAAGTGTTTGTCAATATTGACCGCTACGGCAACACCTCCGCCGCGTCAGTGCCTTTGGCGCTGGATGAGGCATTACGGGCCGGTGCCTGCGGCCCCGGTGATTGGATCATCATGGTGGCATTTGGCGCGGGCCTTACCTGGGCATCGGCCACCGTTAAATTGTAAGTGTTTTTGATGCGGGAAGTCTTTCCCGCAACCCTTGGAATCAGGCTATGAAATTTGCACTACTTTGTCCCGGTCAAGGCGCGCAGGCGATGGGCATGGGCAAGGATTTTTATGATCAGTATCCGCAGGCGCGGGAAGTTTATGATGCCGCCGACAATATTTTAGGCTTTCGGCTTTCCGATCTCTGCTTTCATGGCCCTGATGACCAGCTTCAGGCAACCGATAACGCGCAGGTTGGAATTTTCGTCACCAGTATGGCGATTTATCAAACGCTCATTGCCGAGAACAAATTACCCGCATCTCCGGATTTTGTCGCGGGGTTGTCACTGGGCGAATACACCGCGTTGTGCATCGCCGGAGTATTTAACTTCGTTGACGGCGTGAAGCTTGTGCGGGAACGGGGGCGACTCATGCAGGCGGCGGCAACTGCGACCCCAAGCACCATGCTGGCACTCGTTGGAGCCGACGAGCCGACCGCTGATGATATTTGCCGGGCTGCATCCGATAAGGGCATTATTGTTTCGGCTAATTTTAATGCCCCCGGACAAATCGTGCTCTCCGGCGCGGTGCCGGCATGTCAGGCGGCGGCAGGCATCGCCGAATCCAAGGGCTTGCGCGCCGTGATGTTGCCGGTGGCCGGCGCATTTCATTCGCCGTTCATGCAAAGTGCCGCCGATGAAATGCGGCAGGTTCTGGCAAATGTGGCTTTTAAGCCCGCGTCATGCCCGGTGGTCAGCAACGTGACCGCACAGGTCCACGGTGCGGACGCTCAGGGAATAAAAGATTTATTGGTCCAGCAGATTGTCGCGCCGGTTCGCTGGTATCAGGGAATGGAATACTTACAGGCTCAAGGCGTTGATACGTATATGGAACTCGGACCGGGCCGGGTGTTAACCGGCTTGCACAAACGCATAGACCGCCGGGCGGTGGTTGCCAACGTGTCAACGCTTAACGCGTTGGCGCAATTGCCCGCAGCTTAAAAGCAAACTGGAATCGTTTACGTTTCCAGATCTGTTAAATACGGTAGGTTGGTCACCTGGAAAAAAATTGGCAAGATAAGAGAAATCAGGAGCCATGATGGCAGAATTAAAAAATCCAAAAAAAGTAGCATACGTCACCGGCGGCTCGCGCGGCATCGGCGAGGCGATTGTAAAAGCACTGGCACTGGACGGACATCATGTAGTGGCGGTGGCGCGGAATGAAGAAAAGCTTCGCACGCTGGTCAACGAACTGGCAAATCTGGGGCAAAGCGTGGAAACGGCCGTATTGGATATTGCCGATTCCGCGGCTTTGGCGGCTTCCATCGAAGCAACCATAGAAAAACATGGTAGGCTTGATGTGCTGGTGAACAATGCGGGCATTACCCGTGACGGGTTGTTTATGCGAATGGAAGATAAAGATTTTGATGATGTCATCAACACGAATCTGCGGGCCGCATTTGTGGCCTGCCGCGCCGCTTCGCGCAGCATGATTCGCGCAAAATTCGGACGCATCATCAATATCGCTTCGGTTTCCGGCATTATGGGCAATGCCGGACAGGTCAATTACGCCGCATCCAAAGCGGGCTTGATTGGCCTGACCAAATCAATCGCCCGTGAATTGGCGGGCAAGCAGATCACGGCGAATTGCGTGGCACCGGGCTTTACCACCACCGATATGACCGAGATACTGCCACCCCAGATTAAAGACAAAGTTCTGGAAATGATTCCGCTGCGGCGTTTTGGTTCTCCCGGAGAAGTAGCGGCAATGGTTGGATTTTTAGCCGGCGATGCCGCAGGTTATATTACCGGTCAGGTGATGGTTGTCGATGGTGGCATGTGTATGTAAGAATCATGGGGCGTAACGAAATGGACGTGACGCCCGGCGGAAACACGGTATAATACCTTGATCCGCATAAACGAACTTGGCGGAAAGCTGGTTCGGACGTTGCGAATTCCGTGAGTCTGCGATACTCTATCCGCCCGGCAAGAATTCCGGGTGATTTTAAGGTTGGAACCTTCTGTTAATTTTATTGGAGGCCTGTATTTATGGCTGAAATGGACGAATCACAGCAAATTGAACAAAAAGTAATCGACATCGTCGCTGAGCAGATGGGCGTCGACAAGGCGGAAATCACCCGTGATACCAGCTTTGTCAATGATCTTAATGCGGACAGTCTCGATACCGTCGAACTGGTTATGGAATTCGAAGATGAATTCGAAATGTCCATTCCCGACGAAGAGGCGGAAAAAATCCAGACCGTCGGCCAGGCTATCGACTACATCAAGACGATCGCCGCGAAACTGAAATCGCAGGAGTAACCCTCCGGTTCTGCCCGTCTTAAAGACACGTCTTCATGCCTTCGGCGTATGATGGACCAGTAGCTTTTTTGGAGTTGCTCGGCACAATGAGCAAGCGCAGAGTTGTTATTACAGGCCTTGGAGTGGTAACGCCCCTTGGTGACGATCTTGAACTGTTCTGGGCCAGTCTGCTGGCGGGGAACTGTGGCATCCGCTCTATTACCCGTTTTGACGTAAGCAAATATCCTTGTCGGATCGCCGGTGAAATTACTCCCGAAATATTTAATCCCGAAAAGACCCTGCCACACCGGGAACTCAAGCGGCTCGATCGCTTTTCCGTTTATGGCATGGTCGCGGGCATTCACGCCGTAAAGGATTCCGGCATTGATTTCTCCACATGCGACCGTGATCGGGCCGGCGTTATCGTCGGATCCGGTATTGGTGGTATTGAAGAAATGGAGCAGCAATACGATAAGATGCTGGCCCGGGGCGTTGATCGGGTATCCCCATTTACCGTTCCCAAATTAATGGTCAATGCTGCCGCCGGAAATCTTTCCATTCAATGGGGCCTCAGTGGGCCGGTGTCCGCGACGGCCACGGCGTGCGCCACATCGGGCAACGCCATTGGCGATGCCTTACGCACCATCCAATACAATGACGCCGATATCATGCTTGCGGGCGGAGCCGAGGCCGCTGTGACCAAACTGGGACTGGCGGCATTTTGCGCATTGCGTGCGCTTTCCACCCGAAATGATGAGCCTCAACTGGCCAGCCGCCCATTTGAAAAAAATCGTAATGGCTTTGTCATGGCGGAAGGTGCCGGTGTTGTGGTGCTGGAAGAGTATGAACACGCCAAGGCCCGTGGCGCTC
>JAJYGE010000417.1 GCA_021785155.1 Planctomycetota bacterium | reverse complement strand
CGAGATTTTTTTTAGCTCCGTCAACTCCCGTTCCGGAAATTCCCGTGCGTACCAGCAGTGGATGGTCCGCATTTACAACCGGATGATCCCATTGGAAGATGGCTTTGATTTGGACCCCGGAAAAATGCTGCGGTTCAGAGGCTGTGCTCTTTGCAACAAGGCCATCCACCATTACCTCAAACGATTTAATTGGAGCGCTGAACTCCATGGCAAAGTAGGCTTCTCTGTTCCTGGCCCAGCCGTGACTATAACGTTTCCCGCTGATCCGGGTGGGACTTTCGATCGTTAATTCGGCGTAATAGGCGGTATTACCCAAACCATGCACCAAATCCAGAATCATTCCACAGGATGTGTCCGCGGGCAACGCCGGGTACGTATAGCGATGCATGCCACAACGCGTGGTGGCGGTAAGTTCAGCCTTGACCTGCGGCGTTTGCAGATACACACTGTAGTAGCCGGCCCGGACCACTTCATGCTCATGTGAAAAATGCGAACGATAGCCCGACTTCCGCATGCCTGAAACCCAGCCTGAATTAGGCCCAAGCGCTTCGATTTGCGACTCGTGCTGCTTCCCCACAACGCCGCAATCCCAATCCCTGCCAGTGCAAAGTGTAGCGGACGTATCGACATGCGCTGGTCTGGTGACACCGGGTACCCAACTCCAATTTCGTCCTTCCACCATCGGCATAAGCAACACATCCCCCAATTCCATGGCACCGGTACCGGAGATGTGTGTGTGGCTAAACCCAAAAACAAAATTGTCCGGATAATGGTAGCCACCGCAATGGTCCCAGTTATATATATCCCATTTTCCATTCCATTTTGGCTCCGGCGGACCGGCTGTGTCCGGACTGAGTTGAACCAGGCCAAACGGCGTCGTCGCTCCCGGAAATGTATGCCCGTGCCAACCCGTGCCGATGATCGGATGCGCAAGACCGGCAAATCGCCTTGATGGCGTGCCGTTGGAGACGGATTCCGTGGAACCATTGGCGGTTTGCATGCCCGGCTCGGTGGCGTAACCGGTCGTCGGTGATCCCAGTGACGCTGCTATTGCCGCTGCCGCACAAACCTTCAAGAAATCGCGCCGCGCAAGATCATTAGAAAAATAAATACTCATCATCAAAACCCAATTATAGCCCTATTCACAACCTAGTCAAGAGTACTTGTAGTATATTTGCGCAAATCACGTATACCATGACGCAAAAACCAAGATCGTTCGCCCATTCCTGGATTTCATTTTTTCACCTCCCCACTTTCAAGATGCCCCAGTTGGCGGGTTGCAGCCGTGCTTCGCCGGGAATATCGCTGACGATACTGGCGTTTTTGTTACTCCAATACAGCCGTTCCACGGTCTTGGTACCGTTGCCCACAAGCACTCCGATATCGCCCAAGGTTTGATAACCCGGTTCCGGGATCGGCATGGCAAGCAGCGACAGCGGCGCGGATATTTCATAATTCAATCCGCTCTGATAAAGATGAATCCGCTTGCTTACGTTCAGCACCTGATCAAATTCAACTTTTCCAATCGGCGATTGAAACAGATAGTGTTGCGTCGCGGGGATCCCTTCGGCCACCTCGCGATACAGCACGGCAACGGTCTTCCCCTGAATACGTGTAACCAGTAAACGCTCATCACCCCGTATGGGCGCGCGCTGCCGGTTAAAGCCGGGCCTCCTGCCGTTGGTGCTCAGCATGATATCCAAAGCTCCGCCGCCCTTGAACAGCAGCGCCGGCGTCGATGGCCCATGCGCCAGCAGGTGGGAATGATCCGTTTTCCAACAGGCGTAAAGTTTGCCATGGGAGATGGTTATCGCCGCTTTGATGCGCGGACTGATTACCGCCCAATCGGCGGTGGGAAGGTTCCAGTCCGCCATTGTCAACGTGAGCTTTGGCGCACGTCGGCGGATTGGCACGACCAGCGTTGGCCGGCCTTTCCGCAAGAGCGGCGGGATCAGCATTTTGGGCTTGCCGGCGTTCATGGTTGCGGTGATATGAAACACGCCAAAATTGCGGCGGCGGACGGATCCGAGTCCCAGCACCCGATAAATGCTCATATCATCCTTGCCCGCAACCACATAAATCTTGCCACTGGCGGTCTGGGTAACGGTATTGAAGAAGTCTTCATCAACAAAGCTGTAGCCGTCACACAGTGTTCCGCGATGATTCAACGCGGGATTGGCCCCGCGCATGGGATGGTCGCGCACGTCACCGCCCAAGGTCTGCACAAATAACCCGTCGGTGGTCATGACATACATGGAACCTTTTCCTCCGTTGGTGAAGAAGAGCCAACCGGCTTGCCCCTTGCGCGGATGTACCAGCGGCCCCATGTAGAGCGTGCCGGTAACCCACTGCCCGGGCTTTTTCGGGGGACCATAATCATAGCCATGATACGGATACGTCCATTGCAATCCTTTACCGCGCAGATAGCCTTGGCAAGGTGTAAAATTCCATGCGTGATTGCCCCATCCGCCGGGAGTATCCACAATGTGGCCCTGTGAATCCATGATTAATGTACCGCCATTGAAGCCTTGGTCAACGGACGCATAGGAAGATAGCCGCGCCAGCGGCTTTAGGGTTTTAAGATTGTAAATGGGCACGCCCGCGGCGTTAATTTTCGGTGCAGGCAGATAACCATTGTTCACCCGCCATCCGGTTATCGCCAGATTGGGTTGTACATAGAACGCCCTCATTTCGCAATTGGAAAACCCGCCGATACGGCCGCGCCACCATGGCTTGGCCGACGGCCTGGTTCCAAATTGAAATTCATCGGGTTCCATGAAACCGTCGCCATTGATGTCGGACCATATCCACGGAGTGCCGTCGGGATAACGGGCGAAAAGGTTCTTGATCGCGGCGGCATATTTCGCATTGGGCGGAAAGGTGCCGCCGGTGCCTATTTCGCCAAACATCGCTACAGGCCGGGCCACCGGGCCATCCCATAGCCAGATCGCATTGCTGGCGATGAGATAACGATGGCCGGCGTACTGCATGATCCGCAATGGTAAGGACTGGCCGACCCACGATGTAGCCATGTTGTCGCAACGCATAAGCACTTTACGATGCTCCGGATCCGGCAGATAAGAAAAAGTCCGAGAATATGACTGAAATCTTGTCCGGCGTGGAAAAAGTACCGGAATATCCACCAATCGGCTGGTTCCTGTTTTCCAGTTCAGCTTGAATATCATCACGCCGTCGGTCGCTCTTTCCTGTCGTTGAGAATATAGAAATAACGACTTGTCCTGCGGATCAATGGACCCGCCGCCGCCATACTGCGGACCGCCGTAAATAGCCTTTAAGAATTTTCCAGTGGCAAAATTCCAAAAACTGATGCGTTTGGGAATCATGGTATTCTCCGCCACCCAAAGCACGCCATGAGGATCAAAGGCAAATCCATCCGGACGATCCATCCGCTGGGGATTATATACGCCGATTTGTGCGCCGCCCGGTTCCCCGATGGTACGCAGAAACCTGCCGTGCGGTGAAAATACCTTGATCTGGTTGCTGCGGCCCCAGTCGGAAATCACGATGTCGCCATTGGGGGCTATTTTAACGCGCTGAGGATTATCCAAATGGGAATGGATAAGGGTTTGTTCCCCGCTGAGCCGCCCGGTGGAAAAATTCAGATTGAAGCGTTTAAGTTGCCTGCCCATCAGCACCAGCAGCCGCCCTTTGTTGTCAAAGGCCACGCCGCGCGTGGGCTTGGTCTGGTTGTCCACCAATATCTTTCCGGTGCGCACATTGACCACCAGCAGATCACTGCGGGTGGTGTCGAAAAGTCGTTTTTTCTTATTTAGCAGAACATTGGGCCAGTTATCCGCATTGCTGATCACAGCAATACCGTTGTACACCGCCAAATCAAGAAACGTCCATCCGGAAACCTGCGGATGGCCCGGTGAGCGGTTGAGTTGCCCAAAATGGGCGATATAGCCCCATCGGCCGTCCGCCATCCAACCCATCAGCGCATTACCATTGATGGAGTAAGCTGCGTAATGAGAATCGGGACGCGTTCCGTTATCCCGTGTCAGCGCATAGGCTCCGGACCATGGTGGAAGCCGCGAGGGTGATTCGCCGGCCACCTTTTGGCCATCCAATTTCGTCCAAATAATGGAATAACCCGTCTCCGCCAAACTTGCGGAAATCATCATCCGCGGCGCGCCGTGTGAATTTACCGGGCAACCCAGGCCATGCGGCAAAAGCAGACAAGCATCAGGCGAGCGATGGTCGCTAAGCCAGGCCCCGCTGCCATCGGAGGTCCGCCAAGGCGGATTGCCTGGGCTGTACACGGAGAATTCATAACGCAGTTTGACAGCGGAATGCGTCAGCCCCACGGCACTATAGATTCCGGGCGGACAGAGTGTGCGCACAAAATGCCATTGCTTAATGGTTTTGTCGGGAGCTTCCCAGCGGCCATCATTGTAACCATGCCAGACGATCGTGCTTTCGCCGGCCGGCATCAACTGATCACTGATCAGGTTGCGCACACGCCGGCCCCGGGCATTATTAATCACGATGGTAACACGCTGCGGTCGCGGCAGGGAAAGATCAATGCGCATACCGCGCACGCTGGAGTGAAAATTATGCAATGGAGCCGGTGCCATCGCTTGCGGAGCAGATTGTGCGTGCTTCGCACAGCTGACCATAGACATCATCACTGCCGTAATTAACCATCGCCATACAATGGTGTCAGTTGATTGCGGGTATCGTTTTATAAAATCAGATCGTTTCGCCGTCATGATTTCTAATGGTGCCTTTCATTAAGTTAGGCGGTCTTTCCCGGTACAACCGGCTGCTACCGCTGAAAACCAAACCGCAATTCATTGGACCAGTGGCGAAGCCATCCCGGATGAAACGTCATGTCGTTGGGCTTGGATACACTTCGATTACGCGAGAGTTCAAAGCCCATTCCATCGCTTAAGTTCACACGGAAGGTGAATTTAATGGTTTTACCCGCATCCAGACGCTGTTTAACCAACGGAATTCGGGACCACGGAATGGCGCATTCAAATATACGGGTATCGGCGATGCGCTTGATGATCAGCTTGCCGTGCTGAACGGATCCATTTTTTTCGTAACGTTGGGCTGGCTGACGCGGGAAAAAGTTGATCATTGGCATGCCGGGACGCAGCAGTCGCCATATCTGGGTTCCACCGCCATATTTCGCGGCAACCTGGTTGAGGGCGAATTCATAATTAGTATCCGCAAACGAGGTGTATTGCGGCATCGTGCCCGGCGGGTAGGGGTAATAGCCGGTCAGTTTGACATCGTCCGGTGGAACAACATTAAATGCCAGTTGGATATTATCCGTCTGGCTGGCCCGATTGCCGCAGCCGCACGGCAGCACCGGCCCCCGCCGATACGTGTAATGCGGCACACCTTTGGGCCAGATCAAGGTGGTCCAACCGATAATTTTTCCCTGGGCATTACGCCTCGGAGCGTATACCTTGTTGGGAAAGAAAAATGAATTTGTGACTTTTTTAGACAGCGGCCACCGCAGTGTGCCGGCACACTGCGTATCGTCGGCA
>JAJYGE010000546.1 GCA_021785155.1 Planctomycetota bacterium | reverse complement strand
CCTTACCCATGAAGGCATACAGTTTCGATCTGGCGGATGTCACACTTTTACACGGGCCATTTCATGACAACATGATCCATGATCTGAATCATATACTCGCTTATGACTGCGACCGGCTGCTGGCGTCCTTCCAGAAAGTATCGCGTCTGCCGACCAAGGCTCCAACGTTGGGCGGGTGGGATGCTGGAGGACAGGGCGGCACCATCCGTGGGCACTATCTGTCTGCATGCTCCATGATGTACGCGTATACCCGGGATCTTCGCCTGCTGGAAAAAGAGCTCTCCAAAAATACCGTCGATCATTTTCAGCCGGGCAACGCGGCATCGGAACAACGCCACGAGCTATCCGATGTTGAAAACAGCGATACCGGCAATTTTGATGGCCGAGCGCCGCAGAGCATCTGGTATCGGGTGCGTGACAGATTTTTCGGGCCAAGATGCCCTTTGCCTGTGAAAAGCCACGCAGGCAAAGGCACAGAGTCCTAGCGGTGCCATTTATGCCGCCCACTTTTCCGCGGATAAGACTGTCGGACTGGATTGGAAATATATGACCGAATCCGTTGCACCATGGCCCGATCGAAAATTGCTGACACTCCTGCGGCGACTGGCCATTTATCCAACCGTGGCGGACCGTTCGGCTCTGTTTGTCGGCCAGCGCAGCAATCGCCGAGGCTTAAGCGTGGAACCCGCGGATTCCCGAGCCTATGTTCAGGGAGACGATCTACGGCATCTGGACTGGGGGCAGTTAGCAAAATTCGATCAGCTTGTGGTGCGGCTGTTTTATGCCCAGCGTGCTTTGCGTGTTACCATTGCGCTGGATTGCTCGGCCAGCATGACTCTGGGAACACCTCGTAAATTTGACATGGCCCGTTCGCTCGCCGCGTGCCTTGGCATTATTGCTCTCCAAGGCCGCAATGAATTAACGCTTGTGACCGCCCCATCCGCTGTGTCAGCGCAACGCGTATCGGATTTCGCGGGTCGCGACTTGATAATGGCCGCTACCCTCGCGAAACTGCGCTCGCTTGAGGCAGGCGGCGCCATGGATTTACCTTCTCTGCTTAACAGGTCCACCCGAAAACCCGCGGACATGCTTATGGTTATTTCCGATTGCCTGCCGCCCCGGGATTTCACCGGGGCATTCGCCGCGGTTGCCGCAGGCGGCACGCGGCTGATCGTGTTACACACACTGTGCCCTGAAGAATGTCAACCGCCGTTCGTCCAACGGGTGACGCTGTGTGATTCGGAAACCGCGCAGCGGCGTGAGGTATCGGGGTCAAAAACAGCCCGAGACGCGTATATCAATGCTTTGCAGCGCTGGCGGAATGATTTATCACAGAGCGTCAAGAGTTGTGGAGGAATATTTATTGACATATCAACAGCTCAAGATATTGAAACAGTTCTCACGCATCATCTCTCCGGTGTTCTGGTTGCACAACAAAGATAAAAATCGCATGGCGGAGAAAAAAAATTAAAATTCCAGTTTTTTGTTAATGACAACTGAGCGATAGTGCCGATAATATCGATGTCGTGATTTTTGTCCTTACCATAATTGAAAGGGGGTGATACAAATGGCGACGAAAAAGAAGGCTGCCGCAAGCAGCAAGAGCACGAAGAAATCTTCACCGAAGAAATCTTCCAAAAAGAGCACGAAGAAATCCGCGAGTCGGCGGTAATTTGTGTTCCCCCGCGGCGCTTCGATTTATTCGGAGCATCTTGCTTGGCCGCGAACATGCGATCTAACGCATCAGCCCGCGAGTTATCGCGGGCTTTTTTTTGCGCGGTGCCCGCCGCCATCTGGACAGTCAGTCGAGAACAACATACACCGCATCATTCGGATATGCGTCACCCCCAACAAGCTATATGCCACTTACCTTTGCGCGACGGAGCGTCGCCGAGCCAGCAAACCCAGAGTCACCACCCCCAAGAGCATGAGGATGCCTGCCGCCGGATCGGGTGTGGTAACGATGGTAAATTGCGTACTATTTTGATAATACGCGGCACCCATGACCCCGGAAATCTGCGAAGTGTCTAAGACACCGTTCGCGAAATCCAGTTGGCCGATGTATGTTTGCCCCGGCAGCAGCGTATTTGCGGCAATCATGTAACTGCTGGGCAGGCCGCCTCCTGAATTAAAAACGCTTTCATTAATATTGGCGTTGTTCAAGTCAAAACTCAAGTGCAGATCGTTCGACGCATTCCACGAAATGGTGTTGTCGACGTTCGGGTCAATAACCAGATTTCCACCGGACCAGGTGGCACCGCTGATTGCGGGAATATCTGTCGGATAGGTAAGGCCGCTAAGTCCCAGTGTAGCACTATATGTATTGGGCGTGCTGGTATTAATGGTAAAGGCGTAGTTGCCATTTGGAAACGCCGCATCTAAGGCGGTGGTTGATGCGTAATATTGCTGATATTTTATATTGTTATTACCGCTGTTTGGTGTGAAAGTGACAGATCCGGTAGCTCCGGCCGGCGGTGTCAATGTTGAGCTGGTGAGTATTGATCCCGAACTTCCATTACCAATTTCAGCCTGAAATTCATAGGGATTCGAGGATGCGATTGTCGGACTGCTATTTCCCGTTTGCAGGTAGTAAGCCGTTTTTCCCGCAAGATATTGCCCCACATCCGAAACCGTGGCAAAAGCCGATACGCCGGTTCCCGCTAGAACCGCCGCGCTGATAGCCAAAAATGCCGCATGTGAATGACATCGCAACTTCGCATTGTTGAAAATTGTGCCATGAAATTGACTACGCATGATAACTCTCCTCAAAAAAATCCAAAGAGTGGAACACCAAAAAAGATGAGCACTCTCACCTCTGTGGAATAATATATTGCCGGATACGGGTTCCCACAAGACGCCTAAACAGGCGTCAGCAGCTCCGTTTACAGTCAGATGACATCCAGGGCTGCTTTCGGTGATAATCAATTATTGCGGAAGGTATACAACAACTGTGTTAACCAGAGAGTGCCCTATGATAGATCCCCAATCACTGCGATTATCCGAGGTTCGCGATTTGCTGCGACTCATGGCCCAACTCGGTAGATTGTCTACCGTGCCCGCACTTTGGCGCACCACGCTTGTCAATGGATTGGCCAATATTTTAAATATGTACGTCGTCGGAATATTTTGTTTTCAAGAACGTCGCGAGCATGACGCTCAAGTGAATCCGGAAGTACCGGAGGTGTGCTGGGCCAAGCCTCCCCACGCTTCCGCATCTGACTCGTTTCCATCGCCATTAAAAACGCACCGTGCGATGCGGGACATCCAGAAATGCTCCGATGGCAGATTGTCACCTGATCGACGCTTGCGGATGAATTCTGCAATGGGCAGTTTGGAACGCCGCAGCGGCAATAACCAGCGCGTGATTACTGAATTGACTTTCCATGACCCATTTCCGGCACCGCTTTCAATAGCGACGGTAACATATTTACTGTATTCAGAACGCCCCGAATCTGATTTTTTGCAGCCGGAAACATTGGTTACACTCCTGCACAGTGAACTGCACAGACATTTCGTGCAGCACAGTGAGGCCAATGGAAGCAAATACATCCCCGAGCTTCTTCCGGAACGCCAGCAGCAAATCCTCGATAAGTTGCTTTCCGGTGATGGGGAGAAACAAATTGCCCGGCAGTTGGGACTTAGCATCCATACGGTACATTCCTATATCCGGCGACTCTATCACCGCTTAAATGTCTCAAGTCGTGCGGAACTGTTCCGAGCCTGCTATGCACCGGTAAAAACATTGGATGGTTCACCGGTTTTGCCGAGCAATCCACGCAGCAAGCGAAAATCGCAATAGCGTTAAATTCCGGCTTTTTTCACGATTTCCGCACATTTTTCGGATACACGAAGTTGTGGATTTGGTGTTGCCTTGGGTTATGCGTATAATACAGAAGTATTGGTCATGCTGGCGGAAAATAAGCAGGCCCACCAGCCGTCTTTTTTGCGAGGTAATAAACCATGATAGGGCCTATTAACACACTACCATTGGCGTTGGGCTTTGGAAACCTCTTTGACGGGCCGGATCTTTTAATCGTTCTGGCTATCGCGCTGATATTCTTCGGAAATCGGCTTCCCGGCGTCGCCAAAAGCTTAGGTCGCTCCATTTTTGAATTCAAAAAGGGGCTTACTGAAACCCGCGAAGAACTCAATAAAGCGGCCAATGAAGAGCCGCCGATGGAGAAACCTGCTATTCAGGCGCCTCCGCGAAAAGCGGCGGAAAATCCCTATCAAATTAAGCAGGTTACCAATGTTAGCGACGAACCATAACTTTCCATGACTTCATGGGAATGCTCCTTTCGTAAGGGCTGCCACAATGGGCGGCCTTTATTCTTTTTGAGTTCACCGTGCAGCCATACCCTGTAAGCCGATCCGAGTAATAGCCGCGATTACTTGGACGGACATCCGCATCTGAGAAAATAGCCAAGGCGACGCATCTGAAAGCCGCGATCAACGTGCCAATCCAAGTCAGCTCAAATCAATAAGCTGGAACATTTGAAAAATACCGCCGTATCGCCTTCCGATACTTAGGTGGAATTTCGGCTGCATGAACCGGATTCCCGTATGCCCATTGCAGAGGCATTAAACGCGACGTTCTTTGTCCGGTTGGAATATCTGTGACAATGCCATGGCCAGAATCATCTGCACGATCGCTTGGATTACTCCCATCATCCGCACCGTTTTTTCTAATGGATCCCTGATTCCCCGCGCCGTTGATTTCGGCATTTGATTCAAAGCGCGATTGCACCGCCCTCTTGTCCGCCGTGGCCGATGCAAGATACATTTCCAGGTGCTGATTTATTCGGCGCAGCTGTGGCGCGAAGGTTCCCCGCGATGATGCGTGAATTCCATCCGCGGCGGCAATTAACATGGCACGCGCTTTTTTCCCAAGCCCTGCCAAGCCGGCGGCAGACAATATCCGGGCCTCCAAAGCCTCAGCACCGCTTTTGCCGGAACTTCCGCTGATTCCGTGCCCTTTCTCCGCACCGATTTCCCTGGTGATGTCCGCGTTGCTTTCCGATTTTATCAGCAATTGTTTTACCGACGAGTGTATCTGTTGGATAACATGAATTGCATGACGTTGCGCCAAAAATTGGGCATTGCTTTCCGCCATTGATGGCGGTTCTGCCGCGTTTAACTTGGACTTTGTACTTGCCATGCCCGTGAGCTTACTGGCAAGTGCGTCCCGAGCCCCCGCCGACACCCCCGCCACTACCGCAACCTTTGCCAAAGCATCTGATCCCGAACGTTCCATCATCGCCTTCCCCACCACCGCCGTGATCAGCAGGCTCAAAACCAGCAACCCGTTTAATGCCCAGATTTTTGGAAAGGCCGATGCAAGCTGGAGAACATTTGCATGCCGCAAGCGTTTGCCCTGGCACACATTCGCCGCCGCAATAATAATCCGCAGGTCCGGGGCACTTTGCGATCCCTCCATTCTGCCCTGCTCCAGCATCTCCGCCGCCGTGATAAATAAACCGGGCCGGTCGAATTGATTTTCCAGATATACAGCCGCATCGACGCCGTTGGCCCAAGGCCCGGGCAACA
>JAJYGE010000392.1 GCA_021785155.1 Planctomycetota bacterium | reverse complement strand
CGATCTTCCGTAGCCATTTGGCCAGAAGTGGTCACAGGCACCACGCACCGGGGCAAAACCCCGCCGATTGGTAAAAGTCCGTCGGAATCGGTATAAAAGCAGGTTGTTGCCGCATGGCGGGAGGTCGCCGCGGCGGATTTGGAGCGGTTCGTGGCTTCTTCAGTTGAAGAAAATGGTTCAGGCGCAATAGGATATTTTGCGCTGGCGGTGGGATGGTTTGTCCCGGGCTTGGGTCATTGGATGGTGGGCCGGAAACAGCATGCGAAGATTTTCGCCCTGGGTATTCATGGCTTGTTCTTCATGGGGCTGCTGCTGGGCGGTTTGCCTGCCCTCAACCGCCCGCGACAAGCTTTATGGGATTACGCCCAATACATGACGGGCTGGCCGGCGGTGGTCGGGGATGTGGTTAAACCCCATTATTACCCTCCAAAATCACATCATCCGGCGGGCTTTGCGCCGCTGATTCAGGAAGTCGCCACCGCTTATTGCGGCCTGGCCGGCATGTTGAACCTGCTGGTGCTGGTGGATTTGTTTATGCATATAAGTGATCCAGCATCTGTAATTCCCGCTCCGGTTCCCGGTACCGGTTCTCCCGCGGAGACTGGAACATGAATATGATGCTTGCGCCTGCGGCCTGGATTCCCTTTATCAATCCGCTTTATTCCGTGATCCCACACTTAACTGCCATTTGGCTGCTGCTGATTTTTCCACTCGTGGTGATTATTTCATTGGTCTATCAGACGGTGCGACGTAATGATCTCTCCGGCCTGATGGGTGGTACGCTGTGGATGTCCGCCAAAGTGCTTTTTTTCATGGCGCTGATTGCTGTGATCATACAAATTTTATTTTTTCTCAGCCTTCATTACCTTGCCGGCCCATTGAATTAGCGGCCCGTATCGGAAAGGATCGGCCAGCACCATGTCCATTAACATCTTATGCCTCGGCGACATCATTGGCCGGCCAGGGCGGCAAGTCGTCATGGAACTGCTGCCGGATTTTATCAAATCCCGAAATGTGGATCTGGTGGTGGCCAATGCGGAGAATTCCGCCGGTGGGTCCGGGCTTACACCGGCTATTTTTGACAAACTTTTGTCCGCTGGCGTGAATGTATGCACGATGGGGGATCACACGTATCGACGGCGGGAAGTCATTAAGTTGTTGGAGACCTCAGGTCAACTTATTCGACCCGGAAATTTCCCCCGGGAAAGCATCGGCAAAGGCTGGACACTGGCCAAAACCGCCGGCGGCGTGAGTGTGGCCGTGTTACAGGTCATGGGGCGGGTATATATGGACCCCATTGACAGCCCCTATCCGGTTATTGACCGCATGTTGGACGAAGTGCCACGCGATGTGCTGGTGCGCGTGGTGGATTTTCATGCCGAAGCCAGCAGCGAAAAGGTCGGCATGGGTTGGTATCTTGATGGCCGCGTGTCGATCTGCTTTGGTACCCATACCCATACGCCCACCGCGGATGCCCGCGTGCTGCCGGGCGGAACGGCGTTTATTTCCGATGTCGGTATGACCGGCCCGTATGCCAGCGTGCTGGGCCGCCGCACAGAGCGCGTCTTGAAATTTTTCACTACCGGCATGCCGCAAATGTTTGATGTTGCCACCGGTGATCCCCGTATGAGCGGCATTCTGGCCACCATTGATGAAAAAACCGGCAAGGCCGTTTCCATTCAGCGGGTGGAAGTCCACGGCACTGAACAAACCGTGGCTTACGACGCCGACGATAACCGCCCCGGCTATCGCAAGGCCGATTATTAATCACGAAAACACAATTAACCGGCACCGTACGCCTTTTTGTCGGCCCATGCGGTAAGGCATCGCGAAGAAATAACGTGAGCAATTATGGCGCAAGAATTTTGACCGCCGGCAAGGCGCTCGCGAGGCGCATATCCGCATGGATTCTGTAACGAGCGAGCAACGTCCCGATCACAATCGGGACCAAAAGAACCAGCCAGAATGCTCAGGTTATTTTTTCGCGATGCCTAACTGGACAAATTCAGGTGAATGCTGAAAATTGCCGATAATATCCCGGTAGCCGGTGTTCCCGGCTGAATTGAGCAACGCAACGTGCTATATTGTTCAATAGGGGATTTTCCGGCCAAGCGGGGCCTATGTTTAATGCCGGCGACATGTTTCGCCATTCAAAATTGGAGCGTTCATGAAAATCACGGTTATCGGATGTGGTTATGTCGGCCTGGTCAGCGGCACATGCCTGGCCGCGCTGGGCCATAAGATCATCGGCGTGGATGTGGATGCCAAACGGGTAGCCAGTCTTTCCCAGGGCAAAGTTCCCATTTATGAACCAGGCCTGTCTGAATTGATTTTGGCCGAAGCCGCGGCGGGACGGTTGAATTTCACCACCGACATAGCGGCGGCCATAAAAGAATCGCAAAGTGTTTTTATTGCCGTCGGCACGCCGCCATCACCTAAAGGCGGGGCGGATTTAAGCATGTTGTATGCGGCGGTGGAAGATGTGCTCAAACATGCCAATGGCCCCAAGACGCTAGTCATCAAAAGCACCGTACCGCCGGGCACCGGGGAAAAAGTGGCCCAGCAGGTGGCCAAATGTCCGCACCGTATTGAAGTGGTAAACAACCCCGAATTTTTGCGTGAAGGCACCGCCATTCAGGACTTCATGCAGCCCGATCGCATTGTATTTGGGGCCAATTCCAACGTCGGCATGGAAGTGTTGCGGGAAATTTATCAGCCGTTAATTGATCGCGGCTACGCTATTTTTTCCATGAGCCGCCAAAGTGCGGAGCTGACTAAATTTGCCTCTAATGCCATGCTCGCCGTGCGTATCAGCTTTATCAATGAACTGTCACAACTGGCGCTGGCCATCGGCGCTGATATTGAAAGCGTGCGCGTGGGCATTGGCACCGACAAACGCATCGGGCCATCGTTTTTGAAGGCCGGCGTGGGTTATGGCGGATCATGCTTCCCCAAAGATGTCGCGGCACTGGTACATCAAATGCAGGAATTTGGTCTTGAACCACATCTGTTAAGCGGCGTAGAAAAGGCCAACACCCGGCAGAAAAAAGCATTTGCCACGCGCATCATTAAATCTCTTTCCGGCGTCGCGGAACCGCATGTGGCGGTATGGGGTCTGGCGTTTAAGGCTGATACTGATGATATGCGTGAAGCTCCCAGTATTGAGGTCATTGATGCGCTGCTGGCGGCGGGAATAAAAATTCGTGTGTATGATCCGCAGGCCATGGAGAACGCGAAACGAATTCTGGGCGACAAAGTGACATGGACCAAGAGCGTTGACGAATGTACGCGCGGGGCCGATGCCATTGCGGTAGTTACCGACTGGTCTGTTTTCATCACCCAGGATTGGCCCCATGTCGCATCGCTGATGCGCGGCAACTATGTGTTTGATGGCCGCAACTGTCTGGGCAGCACCAAAGTTCTGGCCGCCGGGTTGATTTATCGCGCCATTGGCCGCCCGGAATTAATGCCCGGTTCGGGTAAGCCGGGATCCATGGGCGTGGTTTCCGCCGGCTAGTGCCATGTTCCACCCGTAATTATGGATGGAACAGGGCACGAGGTCATTTCGTTGGTGCGAGATAGCCCCACATGGCTATTGCGCCCGTTGAATATTCCGGAAGTTAAGGAACCGGGCCGAAACAACTTCCCCAATAGGGCACGAACGGGAATTTTCAAAAACATCTGAAACGGGCTATAATTCAAGACGTAAATTGCTACGCCGGTTCGAAGGAGTTGAACCCCACGGAGATAAACCAGATGCTTCCTCTTGATACGCCACCCCTGCCCGTCATTGATTCAGCTGCATCCATGCCGGTTCCGGTAATACCTTCCGCCATTGATCCCGCGGACATTGCGGATCGCGCCTTGCGCCCCGTGGCGGATAAAGTGCTGTCCGGTCAGCGGCTGGACTTTGATGATGGCATGGCCTTATGGAATTCACGCGATATATTTACCATTGGTGCCCTGGCTAATGCCGTGCGCCAGGCCATGCACGGGCGCACCGCGTACTACAACATCAACCGTCATATTAATTATTCCAACATCTGTGCACTTTCCTGTAAGTTTTGCGAATTTCATCGTAAGCGCGGGGAAGATGGCGCTTATGAATATGATCTTGAGGAAATTTATCGCATTGCCGGGCAGGTGGATGCCGCCGGAGCCACGGAAGTTCATATTGTCGGCGGCCTGCACCCCTGGCTGCCGTTTGCCTGGTATCTGGAAATGCTCGGCGGCATCAAGAAACGTTATCCGCGCCTGCACCTCAAGTGCTTTACCGCCATTGAAATTGACCATTTTTGCCGCATCTCCAACCTTTCAATCAAAGAAGTTCTGGAGGCACTGCGGGAACATGGTCTGGGTTCCATGCCCGGCGGCGGGGCGGAAGTGTTTGATGATCGCGTGCATGATGCAGTCTTCAAAGGCAAACTCCGCAGCGATGGCTGGATGCGCGTGCATCGCACTGCGCATGAACTGGGAATTAAAACGAATGCCACGATTCTTTATGGGCATGTTGAAACGCGCGCCGAACGGGTACGGCATTTAATCAAATTGCGGGAATTGCAGGATGACGCGCCGGGCTTTCAGTGCATTATTCCACTTTCATTTATTCCGGATGGCAGTGAATTGGGCCATCTGCCCGGAAACACCGGGCTGGAGGATATGAAAATGCTGGCGATTTCCCGACTTATGCTGCCGAATTTCCCGCATGTCAAAGCCTTCTGGATCATGCAAAGCATGAAGCTTTCGCAGGTCAGTTTGAACTTTGGTGTAGATGATCTGGATGGTACCGTGGTATGGTATGACATCACCAAGCGCGAAGGCGGATCAGGCAATAAACACCAGGAACAAACAGTCGAAGACATTCGACGCCTGGTGGTGGAAGCGGGCTATATTCCCGTCGAACGCGATACCCTGTATCGCCGCGTCATCCGCAACGGCAGCGACTGGCATGTTGTGGAATGAGATTTATTAACACACCGTGCCTGTGGCGCAAAGCATGGAGACGTCCTCTCAACCGGATCGTGTATCGTGTTAATCGCCGTGCCAGCGTGGGCGCACGGATTTTAAACACGCGGATGTGGGAGCACCGAAACGACTATTTGTCAGACCAGAAGAATCTCAACCGCCACGTCCGGTCAAGTGCTCTGTCGCGCCAAAATTTCAGAATTGATCGGTATACACAAATTTCGGCGTATTTAAGGAGGAGAACCGACTTGTTTACTTGGATTCAGCATTTCCAATTATATTCATAAATAAGAATATAATGGCGTTTTAATCGCAACAAAGACGCTTGTATGACCAAATGAGCCGAGAGAGCGCGAACAAGAAGCCTAGTTAAAAAAAACATAATTTTTTTCTTGACACGGTCCTTTAACCGAATTAAATTGCATTTGTTCTTAATGATTGCGCTGGCTTATACAGTTTGTACGGCGCGCGAAAACTAAGGTACCGCATCCGCTATGTTTGCGTGTGCATCGTGGTCCGCGATAGATCAGATTTGATCTGGTTGAATTGGACGGTTTAGTTTCGTCCCTTTTGGGAAAGAGGAGTTTT
>JAJYGE010000565.1 GCA_021785155.1 Planctomycetota bacterium | reverse complement strand
CACAGCCGATTTTGTGTTGCCGTCGGTTGTCAGCAGATTTTTTCGGCGCTTATTGTGATGACCAATCCAGCCGGTCCAATAAATTTTGTGAAAAAACCAGTTCATAATCACCATCAGCACAATCACGGCCAACAGACCAGTACCGGCCTGGACATTGAGCATATTGGCACTGTTGTTGGCGTTGATATCGGCGAGAATGGCCACCACCACAAAATAAGTCACAACCGTGGCCAAAAAGGAGATGCTTGAGCCGATGGCCACAGGTTTCCAATAATTGCGATCGGTGCGGGCCAGACTGGAGGTAAGGGCGGCCAGCACCAGAATCGCTTCAAGTCCCTCGCGGAACACCAGGATTCCCGCATTGACCATCACGGAAACATGGCTGATATTTTTTGAGGCCGGATCATTGGGATCAGGCGGATTTCCACTGGCGGTAATCCCCTGCCAGACCAGGACACCCAGCAGCAGCAACAATATGGAGATAATTGCCGACCTCCATACCAAGCGAAAGATGGAGGTGCGGGGAAGTTGGAGACCCGCATCCAAGGTCTCTTCTATTGGCAACGCATCAGACTGATCCATTGTTAGTATCCTTTTTTATTTTAGTGCCCTGTTCCACCCGTAATTACGGGTGGAACAGGGCACTAGCAGAGCCAACCATATAATTGAGACTTAATCTCAACTAATGCCTGTAACGTTATAATATAGTTGAGATTTAGTGTCAACTATGGACTTTTACGGCCATTAGTGCTTAGATTCAGCATGGATGTAATGGCATCGAATTTTTACAACCCAATCGCACATTACCGGGCGGAGAGAGTAGAATCCGGGTTATGGCGAGTTATGAAAAAGACGAGGCAATCTGTTTGCGCGTCATCGACTTTTCGGAAACCAGTCAGGTAGTCACGCTGCTGGGCCGGCAAACCGGCGTCATGGCTTTACTGGCCAAAGGAAGTCGCAAAATGGCTAAGGGGGGCACGTTTTCATTTGGCGCGCCGATAGATCAACTGGCCCGGGGCGAAGTGGTTTTTATTCCGCCACGCGGAACAGCCGAGCTTTCCACGCTGACTGCCTGGAATTTATTAGATCATCAACCGGCGTTGCGGAAATCTTTGCCCGCGTTTTATGCCGGGCAGATCCTCTGCGAAATAATCATGGCGTTACTTTCCCCTCATGAACCTCATACCGCCCTCTATGACGAACTTGTCACAGGCGTGGCGGCGATGGGAACGGCCGAAACAAAACGCCTTTTTTTAAGCATGGCAAAAGTAATTTTGATCTCTACCGGATATCAACCGCACCTGGAAAATTGCCTGGTGTGCAAAACGCCGATGCGCGCCGGAGTATCGGCCCAATTCTGCCCGCGATCCGGAGGAGCATGTTGCTCCGGTTGTCCAGGGCAATCCAAGACACTGCGTGTGGATGGCGGTGTTTTGCTGGCGCTGGCCCGGCTGCCGCACCCCAGCGTATTATTAAGCGCGACTCCTTCCAAACCGGCGGATGCCGCCGCACTAAGGAGAGCGGCGGCGGTGCTGGTGGCGGCCATAGAGACGGCCACAGAGCGCCCGCTGAAAACACGCTGGGCAGTGGACGCAATTTTTGGTAAAAGCGAGGCACCATGATGACCACCAACATCCCATTTTCCGTCGCTCCAGATTCGAACCAGTCTCCGCCGGAAAGATACACCCGCGGCGATTGGGTACTGCTTCTTGCGGCCATCGTGTTGATTATTGCGGGTGCGTTGAAAGGATATGATCTGCTGCGCGGAGCAGTCCTGAATCATTATTTTTTCCATACCGCCGACGTCATGTTGGAATTGGCGGCGGGCGTATGGTTCATCAGTTCCGTGGCGGCCTTTTATGCCCGGCGAGCGGGAATATTGTTGTTTACTATTTTTTTATGCGTTTCCATTTTCCGCGGCTGGCAGGGACAGACAGATTGCGGCTGCTTCGGACCGGTACCGATGAATCCATGGATCACCGCGACGATGGATGGCCTGCTATTACTGCTTTTCACAGCGTCGCCATCAAGCCGGCCCAAGACGGGCCAAACGGTCCGGTGGCGTAAGGCTCTGGCAGGATTGATGGCTTTGGTTATTGTCACCGCCGGAATTGGCGGGGGCTACTATTTGCGCCCCGCCATACTCCATGCCAACGGAAAATTAACCGGCGGACGCGGTGTAGTCCTGATGCAGCCGCCAGCCTGGAATGGAAAGCGTTTTCCTTTAGCGGCGTATGTTTCCGGCAGCCGCCTCATCATGCATGGCCAATGGCTGGCGGTGATTTACTTTCATACCTGCCCGGTATGCCAACACACGATCGCCGAAATTACCCGCCGCTTAAAAGCCAGTCCGCGACACCAGGTGGCACTGATTGAACTACCGCCCTACGGCCCGCTGCCGAAAGGAATTGTCGATCCGAAAATCGTGCGCCTGAAACTGAAGGCCACTCGTCTGTGGCATCCACCATTTCTACCGGTACTGGTAGATCTGAATAACGGCAAAGTAACCCGAGTACGTTCCTACATTCCCGGCGCGTGGTATGGATTCTGAGGCGTCCTAGTGCCCTGTTCCATCCGTAATTACGGATGGAACAGGGCACTAGCCGTTTTCAACGCGTGATCCCTGATCGGGTAGCCACCGTTTGTATCCACGTTTTGCCATCCTATTAGAATCAACCGTGTTGAAAACCGGTCTCGTGCCGCTCAAATCATTTTCGCGAGCATCATTCACCCACTCGTTTGCCCGAAGAGCCACATTATTTTGTCGCGATGCCTCCGTGTGATTGGAGCACCAATACAGCAAAGGCTTTCAGCGTAAAGGCATGAGGATGACCGGCTTGCAGTTGGATCGGTTGATGAGCGCGCAAATGTTTCCGCGGACTGGTAAGACGATAGGTGGTTTCTGCACCGGCGGGAAGCTGAAGTAACTTCCCAATATCGCCGATAAACGTCGCGGTTTTTGCTGTTGGATTGCGCAGTACAATGATGCCCTTATTGGCGTGCCAGGATGCCCATCCGTAAACTTGGCCTTTCGCCGGATTGCCGCCGATCCAATGGGTGTCGCTTAAAATCGGTGCGTTCCGATTGGCCCATTTGGCGGCCCGCGCCAGCACATCCCAGTCATACGTGTTCAGCAACGATGGAGTAATATATAGTTCCTGCAACTGCGTGCCGGTTCCAAAGAATGACCATACCTGATCCGCAAAATCACGGTTGCTTTGCCGGTCCAGCCGCGGGCTGTATCGCCCGTAAATAATGCCATGCAACATCAGCGAATTCAAAGGATATAAGGGTCCCGCCCGCACGATGTTCTGGTAGGTCTGGGCGTCACGATAGGTGATCCATTGCTGGCATAATGAACCCGCTCCCTGATACGAATGATCGTCCCCTCCGCGCCATATTGAGTCTGCGTACAGTAGCCAGAATGGCGAAGCCCAGGTGCCGGTGGTCTGGCTGATGTACAAATTCGGCTCAGCTTTACGCAAGTCACGATCCAATCGCAGCATCGCTTCACCTTCACGCATCAGGACGGGATTGCCGTCGCCGGCCGCAACGCCATCAAATTTGAAAATGTTGACATGATATTTCCGGATCATCCGCAGGCAGATGTCACTGAAACGGCGGTAATATTTCGGCCCCGCCAGGTCGAAGCCGTAGCGGTTTGTTTCAAAGCCTTGTTGCTTTCCATACTTCAACCGCTGTTGTCTGGGAATACCATATCCTCCCCAGGGGGAAAGCCAAACCCCCACTTTGGCATGATAATGGGCTGCCGCTTTATCCAGAGGGGTAAAGCCGTCGGGAAAACCGCTGTTAAATTTCCAGAGCGTCTTGTTGTTGTCCCAACCGTCATCAAACAAAAACGACGCAAGATGCACCCCGCGCTTGATCACCAATTGCTTTCCGATTGCATTGATGGCATGGATACATTCTCTCTGGTTATATTTTCCTCCCATGTGTCCAATGTCATACCAGGAGTTGAAGTGGAGAAACGGACGATAGGGGTGACAGCGTTCCATATCCAGATAGGCCATAAAGCCGCGGCGCAGTTGATCTCGCGGCACGACCCCAATGACGCAACTGCCAACAAAATATTTACCGGGCGCTAAAAGGTCGTAAGGCCCGAAGGAACACTTTACCGCCGATCCATGGCCGACGGCATTATCGGCCATCGGATTTTCATAGCCCATGAAAAAATTGCCGGCGACAATCGGAGATCCCTCCACCGTTCCAACTTCTCTGGCACCAGGAATTGCCTGTTGCAGAAGCGTTAATCGCTGGATCATGATTTTCCCACCAAGGGAAGATAGTACAATCCGCTCCCGCAGGTAACAGGCGTTCTGGCGAAGGCGCACGGAAAATTGGGCGTCAAGGCGCGCCGCGGGATCTGTAAGATTGGCGACAAATTGCCGGCCTGAAAAATGGTCCGCGAGTTTTGGCGACGTGCTATTGATTTGCAGCGGCCTTATCACTGGTGGCTGGGAAAAAATAAAGTCGGACGATGTAACCGTCTGGCCACTACCCAGGGTAATGCGAAAATACGGGACCGTCAGCGTGAGACGCCCGCGACTGATATGATCGGAAATAGTTATTCTCTTGAGTGTTTCACCCATAAGCTGACCGCGCCATGAAATGTTGTTATTACCAAGCGTAAACCAGTCTGATTTTCCGGCAGTTGGTAGCGCCGCTGGCGATGCCGCAGCCAGCGGCGGCACAGCGAATACCAACGCGATAAGAGCACGGAGGCCGGCTCGACCAATAGCCTGTATTCGTGTCTGGCAAGACAGTGTCATTAATAAACTCCTTTTAGTGGTTTGGGGGTTGAACACAACCCTTTAATGTCCCCAAAATAGCTATGGCGCGTGTCCTGTTGCGTCAGTTGTATTGATATCTAATCTGGATGGCGCACTGGAGCGGCCCGATGGATCAACGGCAATACCGCGCAATACCAGCGGTTTACCGGATATGATCGGCAGAGCAACCGCTGTGGTGTATGGGGTTGAGTGAGAGTTAGGCATCAGGCCATTGCGGGTGTAGTAAATCTTCGCGCCGGGCACCGGATCGGTGATACGCACTAAGCCGGTGCGAGCAGTGGCGTGAATTTCCAGAGCGTTACGGCTGGGATCGCGGATGGCGGTGAAGCGGCCGGCGTTATTGGTGAAATGGAATGACGGCGGCGGGATGCTGAAGTTATAGTTGTTGGCCCGCAACCATAGATATTGCCGTGCGGTGCGATTAACGAAATTGGAGTAATGCTGTTCTTTTAACGGCGTCCAACTGATTTCCGCCAGGGCCATTTCTCGTGGCAACAATTGGTAGAACAGATGATGGGCCGTGGGAACGGCTTCGCCCCACAGACAACCTTCCACTCCCAGCAGCCGGTGACGCAGGGGAGTCGGCAGCAAAGATGATGGATTAAACTTGTAGGTTTCCCGAAGTGTATCAACTCCTCCCGTTGCGTGTGGCACGTATTTGGGGTCCCCCTCGCAAAAGTTGAAATAAAGTCTGGATTCGTCGGCGACGATCACGTCGTGTCCCAGGCGGGCATCCCGGCTTACGATACTTGAACTGTTCCAACATTCAATAACGG